>CALBXO010000656.1 GCA_937890335.1 uncultured Pseudomonadota bacterium
GCTTCGCAGCGTGACCCGCAAGGGCCTGATCCCGTTTTTGAAGTCCAACGGGCTGACCATCGCCGACGTAACCTGATTCGTCTGCGACGAGCGGGGCGTCAAGGCGCCTCATCATGGCCTCCGAGCTCGCATCCGGTCAGACGGTGGTCGGCCGCTACCGCCTGCTGCGTCCACTTGGTCGCGGGGGGAGCGGGAATGTATGGCTCGCGCAGGATCTGCTGCGAGATCGGCGCGCGGTTGCCTTCAAAGTGGCATCCCACACCGACGACGAGCTGACCGCCGAGAGTTTGCGTCAGGAGTTCCGGGTTCTCACCCAGCTCCTTCATCCCCATCTCGTTCGGGTCTTCGACAGTGGCTTGTTGCCCAACGGCGCGCGCTATCTGACGGAAGAGTTCGTCGACGGGGAGACGCTTTGGTCCGTCAGCGGAAGGCTCCCGGCCCAGTGTATCGAGCCCATCCTGGTCCAGCTGCTGCGGGCGTTGGACTACCTGCACAAGCGCCGCGTCATCCATGGCGACATCCAGCCGGCGAACCTGATTCTGCAGTGGAGCATCGACCGCGACGGGAGCCGTCACCCCTTGGTCACGCTGGTGGATTTTGGGCTGGCCCACGTGGCCGATGGGACGCGCACCGTCACGGGCGGAACGCACGCGTTCATGGCGCCCGAGGTCCGGCTGGACCACCGTCCCGACGTCCTCAGCGAGCTTTTCGGCCTGGCCGCTACGATGTTCGCAGTAGTGACGGCGCGCGCCCCGTTTCCCAAGCAATTGACGCCCCCCGAGTTTCTCCTGCAGGGCCCGCCCGACTTCTCGGACTTCGCGGCGGCGGTGCCCGATGCGGTGCGCAGTTGCCTCAAGCGGATGCTCTCGGTCTCGCGAGAGGGCCGGTACCAGAGCCCGCGGGAAGCGCTCGACGATCTGGTGTACCGATCGAGCGGGCGCATCTCGATCGCGTCCCTCGACACGGCGCCGAGCTACCTCAATGGCGGTGCGCTGGTGGGCAGGTTGGGGCTGTTCGAGGCTCTCAAGGCACGTCATCGTGCTGGGCCGAGCCGGTGTGTTCTGGTGGGACCGATGGGTTTCGGCAAGAGCCGAATTGCCCGTGAGCTTCAGGTTCAGGCCCAACTCGACGGCGCGGCTACCTTTCGCCAGGCCGTGGCGCCGGCGAACGTCCCGTACGCGGCGGCGGCCGCTCTCGCGGACCAGATTGTGTCGCAGGTGGGGCAGGGAGCTGTAGCCGAGGCGTTCGTGGAGACCGGTCGCCGCCGAGCCCGTGGCATCAGCAGCGTGCGCCACAGCTTCGCGCCCAGCCTTCTCCAGGCGCTGGCGGCAGTCGATGAGCTGACGCCTCGTCCCGTGGTCATCATCGAGGACATCGATCTCGCCGACGAATGGAGCCTCAATCTCTTCCGCGACTGGGCGCGCTCCGGGGCCGACTTCACCCTTGTGGCGACCGCCCAGCACGTGCCCGCGAGCTCAATTCAGTGCTCGACTCGTTGACGGTAGGGCCGTTGACCCGCCAGGAGGTCCAGCGCTTTTTGCAGGACCGCTTTGGCGAGGTCTACATCGCGCCCAGCGATCTGGAACACCTCATGGGCGCGTGTGGCGGTGCGCCGGGCCGCCTGCGGGACATCTGCGCGGACCTCCTGGAGCGCGGGATGCTCACCTCGTCCGCCGACGACTCCGCGTGGATTCTTCAAGTGCCCACGGACGGTCTGACACACGAGGTCGCGCTGGAGCATCGCCTGCGGGTTCTGAGCCCCCTGGCGCGGCGCGTCCTGTCGCTGCTTTCCCTGCTTCAGCGACCCATCGACGACGCGTTGCTGCTCGATCTCCTCGGTCATGGCGCGGCGGGCGCAGGCCCGCAGCCGATGGAGTTGTGGGGGCTGCTCCGGGATCTGGAACGGCGCGCGTTTGTGTCCCTGGGCCGTGAGGAATCGTTGCTGACGATCCGTCCGCCTGGTGAACGGGTCCAGGCGGCTCTTCGCTCGGAGATGACCGGACCTGAGCAGGTCTCGCTGCACGGCGATGTGGGGCGAGCCCTCGCGGACAGATGGTTGGCGCGGGGAGACGTGGAGGCGCGGGAGGCAGCTTTTCATCTACACCGCGCTGGTCGCCACGACGAGGCACGCAATTTCGAGTTGATCGCCGCAGACGACGCAATCGGCGTAGGCGCCTTCGAGCGGGCGCTCGAACACCTCGACTGGGCCGTTCGCGGCTCGATCTCACCCGAAGAAGAGGGTTATGTGCGCCTGCGAGAGGTGCTCCAGGCGCTCCGGGTTGGCGACATCCTTCGCGCCGAGGACACCTGCCGCGCCGCAGTGGAACTGTCCGGCCGAGGCTATGTGGCCATCCTCGCGCAGACGATCCTCGTTCGCTCGGCGCTGGACCGCGGCGAGTTGACACTTGCGCGGTCAGCGTACACGCGGTTGACCCGGAGCTGGCCCGGCCTGGCGCGGACGTACCTCGTGGAGAAAGTGCGGGCGGAGCTCGCCCGGGCGATCGGTCGTCTGGACGAGAGCCTCGCGGCCAACGAGCGTTGCGTTTCGCTGGCGATGAGCCGCGGGTGGCGGACGGGAGGACTCGCGGCTCAGCTCCAGGTCGCGTCTGGGCTGCTCGTCCTGGGAGATGTGGAGCGGGCGGATCGATACTATCACGGCCTGCTCTCGCGCGCGGATCTGCACGAGACTCTGGGCGCGGGTCGGCGTGGGCTCGCGCTGGCGGAGTGGGGGAAGGTAGCCCTTCTTGCCGGTGACATCGAGACCGCCGCAGCCAGACTCGACAGCGCCTACGACACGGTCTGCCATACCCGCGCGCCACGTCGCATCGCCGAAGTGCTCATCTATCGTGTCGAGTTTGAGCTGACGGTGGGCAACCCAGGCGCAGCGTCGCGCTGGCTGGATGCGTTGCGTCAGCTGCGCACGGACGCGTACGCGCGCGTGCTCGGGTATGTGGAGCGTGGGCTGCGAAACATCGTGGAGGTCCACCACCCGACTGGCGCCTTGCACGCCATCGCGGCCCTGGAGCAGGCGGCGGTCCGTCCAGGGGGGCTCGACGTGCGCGCGACAACCTTGCTGCACCTCGGGTGGGCGTTGCTCATCGCCGGCGATGTCGAGGCTGGACGCACAACGCTCACGTCCCTCATCGGCTACGTGGACAGCCTCCCATTCGGGACACATGTCACCGCGGTGCAAGCCCGCGCGCTGCTGGCACAGCACTGACCGACCGCGGCTCACTGAGCGCGCATTGCAGGACGACGGCGGGCGGATTCTTGCTCGGGAGAGGTGGCGCGGACGCGTCCGCTCAGTCCAGGGCTTTGTCGCGGAAGTCGCGCAGCGCGCGTTTCATGCCCTCGGTGGTGTCCACGGCGACCCCAACGGTGTGTTCCAGTTCCTGGAAGGTGGTGTCCGGATCCATCTCACGCAGCGTGCGCTCGATGCGCACCCGATCGAGTGTGGACACTTCCTTGAGGTCCACGCGGCGGTAGCTGTCGTAGACTTTGCGCAGGTCAGACAGGAAATCCTGGATGAGGCGCGTGTCGTTCTTGAGCTGGCTGACGTTGTCGTTGAGCGCGCCATAGGCGTCCCGCGCACCGGAGCGCAGCCGGTCCAGCTGCGCGGAGTCTTCCGGGGAACCAGCGTCGCCGCCGGCTTTGCGGGAGAGCGCTTCGAGTTCGCCTTCGAGCCGTCGGATGTCCCGCTGCGCGCGGCGCAGCTCCGCGTCATCACCGCCACCGGAACGCTCCGCGAGCTGATCCTCGAGCTCGGCGAGCTTGTCTTCCAGCTCCCGGTTCTTGCTGCGCAGCGCCGCGTCGGAGTCTGCCGCGGGCGCTCCTGTGCCACCGGCTTCCAGGGCTGCTTCCAACTCGCCGATTCTGCTCCGCTGATCGCGGTTGGCGCGCTTGAGCTCATTGATCTGCTGGCGCTCGCGGGCGTCGGCCTTGCGGCTGGTGACACCGCTGTCCTGAAGCTCCTTGAGCTGTTGCTGGAGTTTGCGGTTCTCCACCTTGAGCTCGAGCATGCTGGGCGTGTCCGCGCTCTCGCCGCGGTCGCTCAGCTCGGCCTGGACCTTGGCGAGCTTCCGCTCGAGGTCTTCGATGACCGAGCGGGCGTAGTCCAGCTCGCCGAGTAGCCGCTCGCGCTCGCGGGTGTCGTCGTCGCGCCCGACGGCCGCCCGGAACTCGTCGAGCTCGCCGCGGAGGCGCTCAATGTCGCGCTCGCGGTCTACGAGGTCCGCCTCCTTGGACTCGACAATGAGGCGCAGCTCCGCGACGTCCTTCTCGAGGTTGGCCGCTTCGGCTTCCTCGCCGGCCACCATGGACCGCAACCGCTCGAGCTCGCCGCGCGCCTCCTTGAGCTCGTACTCGTAGAGGTTGGCGTTCTTGTCGGACTCGTCAGAGGTCCGCTGGAGCCGGTTGATCTGCGCCTTGAGCTCGGCGTTCTCCTCGATGTACCGCGCGACCTGGTTGTGACCCTGGTCGTGCTGGTCCTGCATGGAGGCCAGCTTGTATTGCGCGTGCTCGAGCTCCGCCTGGCAGTTCGACATCTCGTCGCGGTTGCGATCGAGCTGAGCCAGTTGTTGATCGGACTGATCCTTGAGCTGGCCGTACATCTCCTGGATTGCGTCCAGGCTGACCTGTTTGCGCTTGACCTCCTTCTCGAGGTCCATGACGCGGGCCCGGTCGCTGTCGCTCTGCCGCCGGGAATCATCAACTTCGCGGCGCAACTGGTCCGAGTGCGACCGGGTGGCGGTGAGATCTGCGCGCAGCGCGTCGAGCTGTCCCTTGAGGGCGTCGGCCTCCGCGCGCAGCTGGCTCACGACCTCCTCACCGACCCGGTAGTGCGCGGGGCCTACCGTGGAGGGGGGGCTGGGGTTCAAGTCGTCCAGCTGGAGCGGCACGGAGCTGACGACGCCGCTCTCGGTGGATTGGACCGGGATGTGGGAGCTGGAGTACTCCGGGCGCGGCCCGCGCGCCGGTTGCGCGTAGAAGATGATGGTGATCCGTCCGCAACGGATCTCGTCGTTGTGGGTCAGCGGCTGGCGGGAGACTTTCTGGCCATTCACGTAGGTGGCGTTGAAGCTCTCGAGATCCACGACCTCGTACCGTCCCTGGCTGTACAGGAACTCGCTGTGGAGCCGTGACACGGAGGTGTCCGCGGTGCGGATCGCGCACTCCGGATTGCGCCCCACGGCGATGCGCGGCGCTGCGGCGCCCAGCTGAACGACTCGCTCGACGCCGTTGTCGTCGTGGAACACCAGCTGCGCGATGTCGGGCACGACCGGCGGGTCGTCGGTGAACTTGATCAGGAACGAACCGCAGTAGATCTCGTCGCCGTCGTGCAACAACTGGCGAGAGACCTTCTGGTTGTTGATGTAGGTTCCGGAGGAGCTGCCCTGGTCGGCGATCTCGTAGCCTTCGGGCACCAGCCGCACGAGAGCATGCCGCCTAGACACCGACGCGTTCGATGTCTTGATGGTGCTGTCGGTGTGACGCCCGATTGTCACCTCGGGAAAATCCCGGGTGATGGAGACCTGATGCTCCCTCTCGGACTTGTCTCTGTAGACGAGAATGGCCATCGCGCGACCTACTACTACCGTCATTCTGCGCGGACGGCAACGGTGTTCGTACGCAAGAGGCCTTGCGGGTTGGCTGGACAAGAGTGTAGTGTTCAGCCTCGGACGCACTTCTCAGGGACGAGAACCGCGATGACCCTCACGGTCCTTCACACCTCCGATTGGCACCTTGGCGCCCCGCTATACGGGCACGCGCGCGGGGAAGAGCACGCCCGCTTTCTCACCTGGTTGCTCGGCGCGCTGACGGAACACAAGGTCGATGTCCTCGTCGTTGCAGGTGACGTCTTTCATCAGGCGACCCCTTCGGCGGACGCCCAGGAGGCCTATTTTGGCTTCCTGGCGAGGGTCGCAGCTCTGGGCACGGTCCGGCAGGTGGTCGTGGTCGCCGGGAACCATGATTCCCCGGCGCGGATCGATGCGCCGGGTGCCGTCCTCGGGGCGCTTCGGGTCCACGTCGTCGGGGAGATCGTCGGTGAGCGTGTAGAGCGCTGCCTTTGCCCCATCGAGTCCGACACCGGCGAAGTGGAGTTGGTTGTCGCCGCGGTGCCGTTTGTGCATGAGTTCAGGCTCGGCGTGCGAACCACGGGGCGATCGCCTGCGGAGGTCCATGCCGATCTCTGTGCCCGTTTTCGGACCCTCTACACCGAGTTGGCCGACCGGGCGACGCAGCGGTGGCCCGGCGCCCGATTGATCGCCACGGGGCACCTGACGTGCACGGGGACGCAGCCGGGCGACTACGCGACCGAGCTGCACATGGCCAGCAGCGTGGGCGCGCTGGGGCCCGATGTGTTCGACGAGCGGTATGAATACGTCGCGCTCGGTCACATTCACCGCGCGTACGCGGTCGATGCGCAGCAGCGGGTTTGGTACGCCGGGGCGCCGGTCCCGGTGCGGTTTGACGAGGCGCGGACCGCTGGCCAGGTCCTGCTCGTTCGGCTCGGGGAGGAGCGGTCCGTGGAGCGGATCGACGTTCCCTGTTCGCGCAGGCTGGTCAAGCTGGTTGGCGAGCCGGACGATCTGATCGAGCGGCTCCAGGCCCTGGAGCTGGATGGGGAGCTCGCCCCGTTCGTTCACGTCGAGGCCGTAGTGGAACGCCTCGTGCCAGGTCTCGCCGCCCAGCTGCTCGCGGCCCTCGAGCGCAACCCGCGCCAACCCACGCCGCTGCTGCTCGCCGCCATTCAGACGCGAGCGCGCGGTCTGAGCGCCGAGCCGAGGCCCACCCGAGCGCGGCTGCGCGAGCTGGACGCGGAGCAGGTGTTTGTCGCGCTGCATCGGGCGCGCCGTGGCGGTGACCCGGAGGATGACCTGCTGCGCCTGTTTCGCCGTGTGGTGGCCGATGTGGGCGACGGTGCGGGCGCGGAGACGCCGGTCGAGGTGGACGTGGGCGCGTCCGCATGAAGATTCATCGCGTCGAGATCGAGAATCTCAACTCGTTGTACGGCGAGCACGCCATCGACTTCGACGGTGTGCTGGCGGACTCGTCGGTCTTCTTGATCGTGGGCCCAACGGGGTCCGGGAAGACAACCATCCTCGACGCAATCTGCCTGTCGCTGTTTGGGGAGACGCCCCGACTCGTGCGCCGCCGCGGAGATCTGGACACGGACAGCCGGCAGGTCATGTCCCGCGGCACAGGTCATTGCCGGGCAGTCGTTCGCTTCAGCAAGCGCGCCCCGGATGGCTCGCGCGCGTGGTACCGCGCCGCGTGGTCCTGCCACCGCAGCCGCCGCAGCGCGGAGGGGCGGTTTCAGTCGGTGCAGCGCTCGCTGGAGCGGGTGGACGCGCAGGGGCGCACGTTGGAGATGCTGGTCTCCACCTCCCAGCAGCGCACCGCGACGCCCGTCTTTGAGGCCGTATTGGAGGGCCTGGATGTTGCCGACTTCAAGCGCTCCATGGTGCTGGCACAGGGCGGGTTTGCCGCGTTTCTCCATGCCAGCGGAGACGAGCGGGCGTCCATCCTCGAGCGCCTGACCGATACGGAGATCTACCGGGTGATTGGTGCCCGTGTCGCGGAGGAGACCCGCACCGCCCGCACCGCCTGGGACGCCTGCCGCAGCTCCCTGGGTCTGGCCGAGGGGCAATTGATGAGCGCCGAGGAGCTTGCGCAGCTGCACACACGCGCGGAGGCGCTGCAGGACGCCGCACAGGGGTTGCGTCTCGCCGTACAGGCCGCGCGAACCGGCGAGGCGTGGGTGGCGCAGCTGGTGGTTTTGCGCGGGCGGGTGGCCGACGCGAGAGCGCGGCTCGACGCCGCCCAGGCGGCTTGGGACGCGCGAGCCACCGACGCACGCCGACTGGCCGAGGATCGTAGGTGCCGTCCCGTCGCCCTGCACCTTCGCAATGTCCGGCGCCTGCGCGAGGAGACCGAGCGGTTGGGGTTGCAGTTGCCGGAGCTGGAGGACGCTGCGCGGGATCTGGAGCAGGAGCGTGCGCGCTTGGCCGGGGCGCACGCAAGCGCGCGCGCGGCCCGATCGGGTGCGGATCAGGCGTATGAGGAGCAGCGAGAGAGCCTTGTCGAGGCGCGACGACTGCGCGACGCCACCGCAGCGGCACAGTTGGAAGCGGAGGAGGCCGCGGAGGCGCTGACGCGGGCCCGCCACGACGAACGCGGCGCCACGCTCGCGCTGGAGCGGGCCGAGCTGGCGGTGATCGACGCGACCCAGGCGCGGGATGCGGCACGCGCCGAAGTGGCGCGCTCGGCCCACTTTGAGGAGCTGGAGCGGGCGCTGCCCTCGGTTCGTGTCCGGGCCGAGCGTCTGGACGAGCGTCGCGCTGAGCTGCACCGGGCGCGCGCCGAGGTCGCCCGTGTGGAGGGACGCAAAGAAGCGGCGGACGCCGGACTGGCGGAGGCGCATGCCCTCCAGACAGCGGCTGAGGCTGTGCTGGAGCGGGCGCGGGCGGTCACGGAGGCCGCAGGGGGCACCCTGGTGGCGCTGGTCGGAGAGTCGGGCGAGGCCGCAGTGGTTGCCCGGCGTTCGACGCTGACGGCGCGCATCGCTGACATCGACGCCATCGTCGAGGCACTCGGCGACGCGGCGCGCCACCTGGCCAGCCTCGAGACGGTGCGGGAGAGAATCGTCGCGCGGAGCCGGAGAATCCAGGCGGACAGCGATGCTCTCCAGGTCGCGCTCGCCGAGCTGAAAGAGGTTCGGCTCGCGGAGGCGGCGTCGTTCCGCGACCTGCTGACCCACGACGAGCCATGCCCGGTGTGCGGCAGCTGCACGCACCCGGCTTCCCACGCGCCGGTGCCGGACGTGGCGCCGGCAGCTACGCGGGACCGTGTCGCCGCACTGGAGGCATCCCTGGAGGAGCAGCGCGCCCACGAGGCAGAGGATGCTGGGTGGCGGGTCCGTCTGGAGGACGAGCTTCAGCTTCTGGTGCGCGAGCGGGCCGGATTGGAGATTGCCTGGACCGACGCGGCCCTCGGTGAAGCGATCCGCGGGCTCCAGGGTGAGCGGTCGCAGACGCAGACGGGCCTCCTGGCGCTGGAGCGGGCCGTCGAGGCCCATGGCCAGGCTGTGCGGGCGCAGAATGACGCCGCCGGCGACCGCGCGCAGGCGGAATCG
>CALBXO010000657.1 GCA_937890335.1 uncultured Pseudomonadota bacterium
ACAGCGCACGCGCCCCCAACGGACGGGGAGCGCTGCGAAATCACGCGAGACCCGCCTCCCTGAGGAAGGCCACCTCGACCTGGCGGTAGTCGACCTCCGCGTCGAGGCGCGCCAGCACCGAGAAGAATCCAAACTGCAATCTGTTGATGAAAAGAATGCCCGGCGGGAGCGGTACAAAGTCTGCGTTCTTGCTCTTGCGCAGCTCGTTGGTCATGGCCTTGAACTGCTCCACGAGGCCGCCCGAGTACTCCCGTGTGATGCGAAACGGGCTGTCCGAGATGGGGCGGAAGCAGTCCCGCAAGTAGACGCGGACGAGCTCCTCGTACATGCCGCCCTGGCTGGACAACATGTCCCGCGCGCCGTCGTAGAACACATCCCAATCCTGGCGCGCCGCCGCCTTGTGCATGGTGATTGCGCTGAGCCGCTTGGCCTCGGTGATGGGCTGCACGCACCCAAAGTCCAGAAACGAGACACTCCCGTCCGGGCCAAACAGGTAGTTGCCAGGGTGCGGGTCCGCGTTGAAGAGGCCACCGACCAGGTTGCCCTTGTACACAAACCGCCACAGAGTCTCCGCCCACGCTCGGCGCTCCTCCTCGGGGCGCGCGCAGGCCTCGGAAAATCCGAGCCCCGTGACGAACTCGGACGTGAGCACCACTTCCCCGCTGTGGGACTGCACAATGGCGGGGATGCGCACGCGGGGATCTCCCGCGTGGACGGCCGCAAAGCGTGTCTGCCGCCGTGCCTCAAGGCCGTAGTCGAGCTCCTCCAGAAACTTCTCTCGCGTCTCCTCCAGGAGGCGTTTGCTGTCGAATTTACCCATTCCGACGGTGGCCAGCGCCATCTCGAGAATCCCGGCGTTCTTCAGGTCCGCCTCGAGGGCGGCGCGGATGCCTGGGTGCTGGACCTTGACTGCGACAGCCCGCCCGTCCGGAAGGACCGCGCGGTGCACCTGGCCAATGGACGCGCTGGCGATGGGCTCGTCAGACCACTCTGCGAACAGAGTTTCGAGCGGCGCGCCAAGCTCCCGTTCCACAGACGCTCGAATCTCGGTAGCCGACGAGCGCGGCGTCGACGCCTGCAACCTCGCCATCTGCGTCTCGTACGCCTCGCGATGCTCCTCCGGAACAACCCCGTCCACGTAACTGGCCATCTGCCCCAGCTTCGTGGCGACGCCCCGCATTTGGCCCAGAATGGCCGCCGTCTTGCGCGCCGAGTCGTTTGCGTCGTTGCCGCTGCGCAGCAGACTGAGACCCGTGCGCGCCCCGGCGGAGGCGAAGCGAGCCAGGCGCGACAGGCGCCCTTTGGGGATCTTGCGTTCTTCGTCCATGGGGCGGCGCATTGTGCCGGGGCCGGACGCGCGGCACAATCCCCGCCATGAAGTACGCCGCGTTCGCCGTTTTACTGACCGTCACCGGATGCATTCACACGCCGCCTCCGCCAACCACCGCCGACGACCCCACGACGGACGCTGGCACGGACCCCCTGGTCCGCGACCTCCCCCGCGACCCCGACCGCGATTCAAGCCCCGCACCGGACCAGGGCCCCCCCGATGTACCCGAGCCCGTGGACACCGGACGCGACGCGTTGGAACCTGACACCGCCGATGCGGCGCCGGACATGGTCGCCGACGCGGGCGATCCGGACTGCCCCCTCGGCGTCTTCTGCCCGGACACCTTCCCGTACACCCATGCCTGGAGCACCTCTCTGAGCATCAGTCGCAACCTGGATGGGTACAGCTGCTCGCCCGAGGTCAGTGAGCGCGGCCCAGAGGTCTTGTATCGCGTGCGCGTGCGCGAGGCCGGCTTCCTGAGCGCCGCGGTGTACGACCTCGACGCCGACATCGACGTCCATATTCTGTCGGATGTGGACGCGAGCGCATGCCTGGCCCGCGGACATCACCAGGCGTCGCTCGATGTGCAGCCCGGCACCTATTGGGTCGTGGCTGACACCTGGTCGGACGACGTGGAGCACGCCGGCGAGTACCGAATCGACATCGGCTTCACCGTGCCATCGCGCGGCGCATGCGGCATGGAGCAGGGCTTCATGGACCGCGTCAGGGACGGCGGAAACCGGCTGGCGATGCCGGCTACGGGCCCCATCGTTCTGGAGGCGCACCTGGTCACGCAGGACGAAGACCCGCCCTACCCCACGACCTCCACCGAGAAACTGGTGGAACACTACGAGCTCAGCCAGCGTGTCTCTGGGTTTGTCATGTTCCGAGAACAGCATTGGGCCCCGCTTGAGGGCGGCGACTTCTACGGCGCTGGAATTGGTTCGCCCACACTTTTTCCGACCGCAGACGAGGCGTGGTACGTCAATATGTTCTGGACTCGCGACGCCCGCCCGGCGCGCGGCGACCGCATGATTCTGCGGCTGCCAGGGTCCTCGCGGGCCGTCGTCGTCGCGGCTGGGTACGAGACGGGGCCGGGGAACCTGGACCACATTGGTGGCACCACTGAGGAGACCCACCACTACCTCGGGACAGGACATCTGGACACCGCCACCCTGGGAATCGCCACGGACCAGCAGCTGCCACTTGGCCCCCGCGTCTGCACCGATTGACGAGCGTCCGGGCCCAGTCCGGAACGACGAGCACTCCAACGAGCCCGACCCGAATGACGGACGATCCACAACCCCGCCCGCGCGCGATCCTGGCGACACTTCGGCTTACGGCAGCGGTGGTGGCGGTGCTCGTCTCGCTGCTGGCGGTCATCCGCGTCCCCCTGGGTGTCCTGTGGGAACCGTCCGTGGGCGTGACCGAGTGGGGCCACCTCCTGTGGGTCGCCCCGGCTCTGCTCCTGATCGGCCGCTTCGAGCGGCGCCGATCTCGCGTCGCCTTTGGCCTGGCGGCGACCGCCGCCATCCTCATGCTCACGCCGTTGCTCCGCGCGCTGCCGGCCGACTCCCAGATCCCGCTGGCCGTCACGCAGGCGTTTGGCGAGGTCGCCCCCAACTCCCTCCCCGACGCCCCGGCCCGCACAGGCCCACTCATCGTCGGGGATCTGCTCGGCGGTGACCCAGAACGCGTCGTCCCATCCCAGCACGAGTACACCCCGGGACTCACCCTGGATCTGTACCGCCGTCCGGACCTCAAGGAGCTGCTCCCGGTTGTGGTGATGATTCACGGCGGCTCCTGGCAGCGCGGGGACGCCGAGCAGCTGCCGGACGTCAATCACTACCTGGCCCGGCGCGGCTACGCCGTGGTGGCCATCAACTACCGAAAGGCCCCAGGACATCCATTCCCAGCGGCGTGCGACGACGTGCGTGCGGCCATCAAATGGATTCGGCAGAACGCGCCTGAGCACCGTATGGACTCCACGCGGATTGTGTTGCACGGCCGCAGCGCCGGCGCGCAGCTCGCTCTGGTCACGGGCTATACCGACCACGATCCGTCGGTCCGTGGGATCGTCTCGCTGTACGCCCCCACGGACATGAACTGGAGCTGGAAGAACCCGGCGCACCCCCTTGTGCACGACAGCCGCGGCAACCTGCGCGCCTACCTGGGCGGAGCGCCCAACGAACAGCCTCAAAAGTACGCGGCAGCGTCCCCGGTGCAGCTCGCCCACGCCGGCGCTCCCCCCACACTGCTGCTGCACGGCGGCAGAGACGAGCTGGTCAACCCGATCCAATCCCGACGGCTGTCGGACCGGCTCGCCGTGCTGCAGGTCAACCACCTGCTCATCGAGCTCAAATCTTTGATTGCTTCTATAACTGTTCCGTGAGCTATTGCGTACTCACCAATATTAA
>CALBXO010000658.1 GCA_937890335.1 uncultured Pseudomonadota bacterium
ATGCATGTGCGTGGCAAACAGGCCAAGGGTCCAGATGGGCATGGCCACCAGCACGCGTCGATCCACCGTGATGCCCAACGTCACGAGCACGAACGCAAAGAGCATATGGTCCCGGTCGAGCATGGCCATCACGTCTGTCTCGCCCTGGAAATGGTGCAGCGCCCGGTTGGCTACAACCCCCGCCACGCCAGCAAACAGCGTCAGGATGATGTTCTTGCTGGCGCGATTGGCCAGCAGCTTTTCCCGGTGCAGGTAGACCGACCCGGCGCCCGCACACAGGAGACCCGCCGCCCCGACGAGGAGCTCCATGACGGTGGGGAGCATGCCGGTGGCCTGATGGAAGACGCCAATGCCTGCCAGAATGACCGAAATCAGCAGGCCGAGACTCAGGAAGAACACTGCGCGCGGGACGCCGCCAACGGAAAGATCGTGCGCCGCCTCCACATCGCGCAGTCGCCGCAACTCCTCCTCCCGCGCGCCCAGCCTCCGGAACAGGGCCTCCACGCGCGCCTGGAGCTCAGGGTGCTCGCCTGGAAGCTCCGCGAGCAACAGCTGCGCCGCCTGCGGGTTCTCCGACGCAAGTTCGAAGCCGATCATCAAACGCATCGCCCGCTCGAGTCCCTGCTGCGCCTCCTTGTCGCCGGGCAGTCCCCGCAGCACCTCGCGGAAGCCAAGGCGGCAGGCGCCAAATGTCCTGTGGATGTCCACCGACGGCACGTCGCCGCGCTCCAGGTCCGCCTCGAGTTGCCTGAGCTGCTGCACGGAGCACGCACAGAACTCCCGTAGCGTACGGTGGCTGAGGTAATCGGCGAGTGCGCGCCGGAGGTGTTCCGCGCTCGCGAAGCGGAGCTCCGGGTCCCGCGCCATGGCGCGGTTGCAGATCGCTGCCAGCTCCTGCGGAATGTTGGCGCCGTACTCCACCGGTTCGGACAGCCTCGCGCTCTGCAATAGATGAATCAGAGACGGCCCCGCGTGCCTGGGCTCTCCGGTCAGGCACTCGTGGAGCGTGGCGCCGAGGAGGTACACGTCCGTGCGCGCCGTGACCGTGCCAAAGTCGTGTCCTGTCTGCTCCGGCGCCATGTAGTTGGGGGTGCCCACCACGCCCAACCCGTCCGGGCTGCCGCCGGCCGCCGCGTCGGCGCCGATGGGGACCGCGATGCCCCAATCGAGCAGGTACACTTCGCCAAAGGCGCCGACCATGATGTTGTCGGGTTTCACGTCGCGGTGAGCGATGCCCCGGCTGTGGGCGAATTGGAGGGCGCGACACACCTGGCAAAGCACCTCGATGAGCCACGCGCGTCGGAAGCCCGTGGCCAGGTCCCAGCCAGGGTGGTCGTCGTCGTCGAGAGGTCGGCAAGATTGACGCCGTCCACCCGCTTCATGACCAGGCTGAGCCCGGCTCCACCTTGTCCGCCGAGGCCCACGGTGTGGACGGGAATGACGTTGGGGTGTTCGAGCGAGCCGGTGATTCGCGCCTCTGCCAGCAGAGCCCACTCCGCGTCGTCGGGGGCGTCCGGCCGCACCATCTTCACGGCAACATCGCGCCCCAGCGCCTCCTGCCGCCCGACCCGGACAATGCCCATCCCGCCCTGGCCGATGGTCTCGCCCAGTTGGAGCCCGGTGAGTGTCGGGATGGAGCCGTGCCCTTGCGACGCGTGGTGCTCCCTGCGGCCGGGTACGATGGTCGCACCGAGATCGATGGTCCCCTCGCCGGCCAGCGCGGCCCGTACGTCATCCTCTGAGACTGTGGCGCTCATTGCCTCCATAGTACGCCGGCGCCGCGTCATGAACCAGACGGCCGGCTCAAGGTCACGATCCAGCAACCTGACCGGGGTGCCCGCCCGAGCGCTGGACTCGGTGCAGCAGCCGAGACCTCCCACTTTCCGTCACACCGCGCACAATGGGCCAACGGACGGGCCCACGTTTTGACGTGAACGCGCAGGTCTGATACGTCCCCCGCAGCAGCCCGAAACCCACGCCCTGGGGACCCATGAACATTCACGAATACCAAGCGAAAGATCTCTTTCGCGCCGCTGGAATGAAGGTGCCTCGCGGCATCCCTGCATTCGACGTTGACGGCGCGGTCAAAGCGGCCGAGGAACTCGGCGGCAACTTCTGGGTGGTCAAAGCCCAGATCCACGCCGGCGGACGCGGCAAGGCCGGCGGGGTCAAGCTCGCCCGGTCCTTGGACGAGGTCCGGGCACACGCTACGGAGATCCTCGGCAAGACGCTCGTCACGCACCAGACCGGCCCCGAGGGCCAGCTGGTCCGCCGCCTCTACATCGAGAGCGGGGCAGACATCGCCAAGGAGTTCTACCTGGGCGTCACGCTGGACCGCGCGACGAGCCGCCTGACCTTCATGGCGTCCACCGAGGGCGGCGTCGAGATCGAGACCGTGGCGCATGAGACGCCCGAGAAGATCTTCAAGGTCGCGATCGACCCCGCGGTCGGCATGACCGGCTTCCAGGCGCGCCAGATGGGCTTTTCCCTCGGCCTGGACAGCAAGCAGGTCCGCTCGTTCACGAAGTTCGCGTTCCAGCTCTACGATGTCTTCACGAGCACCGACTGCTCGCTGGCCGAGATCAACCCGCTGGTCCTCACGGGCAGCGGCGAGATCATCGCGCTCGACGCCAAGCTCAACTTCGACGGCAATGCGCTCTACCGCCAGAAGGCCATCGCGGAGCTCCGCGACGTGGCCGAGGAGGACGCGCAGGAAGTCGAGGCCAAGAAGCACGACCTGAGCTACATCAAGCTCAACGGAACCGTCGGCTGCATGGTCAACGGCGCCGGTCTGGCCATGGCCACCATGGACATCATCCAGCACTACGGCGGCTTCCCTGCCAACTTCCTGGATGTGGGAGGTGGTGCCAACGAGGAGAAGGTCGCCGCGGCGTTCCGCATCATCACCGCGGACCCGGCTGTCAAAGGCATCTTCGTGAACATCTTTGGCGGCATCATGAAGTGCGATGTCATCGCCAACGGCGTGGTCGCTGCGGTCAAGCAGGTTGGACTTCAGGTGCCGCTGGTCGTGCGCCTGGCCGGCACCAATGTGGAGCTCGGCAAGAAGATCCTCGCCGAGTCCGACATCAACGTCATCCCCGCCGATTCCATGGCGGATGGCGCCAAGAAGATCCTGGAGGCAACGGCGTAATCATGGCCATTCTCGTTGATAAGAACACGCGCGTAATCACCCAGGGCATCACCGGCTCCGTGGGCACCTTCCACACCCGCACCGCCGTCCAATACGGCACCAATATGGTGGGCGGCGTCACGCCTGGTAAGGGCGGACAGGAGCTGGACGGCATCCCCATCTTTGACACCGTCGCCCAGGCGATGGACGCCGTGCAGCCGAACGCGTCTGTAATCTACGTCCCGCCGCCGTTCGCAGCCGACGCCATCATGGAGGCTGCAGACGCTGGGATTGAGCTCATCATCTGCATCACCGAGGGCATCCCGGTGATGGATATGATCAAGGCCAAGCGCTTCCTCGAGGGGAAGAACGTGCGGCTGGTCGGTCCCAACTGCCCCGGTGTCATCACGCCTGGCCAGTGCAAGATCGGCATCATGCCCGGCCACATCCACAAGGAGGGCAACGTCGGTGTTGTCAGCCGCTCGGGGACTCTGACCTACGAGGCCGTCGGCCAGTTGAGCGTGCTCGACATCGGCCAGTCCACGTGCGTGGGCATCGGCGGTGACCCGGTCAACGGGACCAACTTCATCGACTGCCTGAGGCTCTTCAACGACGACCCCGACACCCACGCCGTCATCATGATCGGCGAGATCGGTGGCTCGGCCGAGGAAGAGGCGGCAGCCTGGATTGCCGAGAACATGACCAAGCCGGTCGCCGCGTTCATCGCGGGGCAGACGGCGCCTCCGGGCAAGCGCATGGGCCACGCGGGCGCCATCGTGTCCGGCGGTAAGGGAACGGCCGCAGACAAGATTGCTGCGCTGCGGGCCGCGAATATTGCTGTGAGTCTCTCCCCGGCCGAGATGGCCGAAACCCTTGTGAAGGCCTGCAAGGCCGCGAATGTGGAGCTTCGATAGAAATGACCATCCAGCGTACGCTTTCCATCATCAAGCCCGACGGCGTGAAGCAGAACGTCGTCGGCGCGATCATCACCAAGTTCGAGAATGCCGGCCTGCGTCCGGTCGCCCTGCGCATGCACCACCTGAGCACCGCCGAAGCGGGCGGTTTCTACGCTGTGCACTCGGCGCGTCCGTTCTTTGGTGAGCTCGTGGAGTTCATGACGAGCGGACCCGTCGTTCTCATGGTGCTCGAGGGCGAGAACGCCATCGCGCGCAACCGTGAGATCATGGGCGCGACCGACCCTGCCGAGGCCGCCGAGGGCACCATCCGCGCCCTCTACGCCGAGAGCAAGGGCACCAACACGGTGCACGGCTCCGACGCGCCGGAGACGGCCGCAGCGGAGATCGCGTACTTCTTCAAGGGACTGGACATCCATCCCCGCGGCGGCGAGAAGATCACCGCCAACCCCGCCTGAGACTCAGGCGAGCGGTGCCAGCGGGCGGAAGTCCGTGAGTGAGCGAAACTGTTGAACCCGGGCCTCGATGAGGTCCGGGTTCAGCTCTCTGAGGCGGTCGAGACTGAACCGCTCCACGACATAGCTGGCCATGACGCTCCCCGCGATGGCCGCCTGGGACAAGGTCGCCGTCGACAGGTCGTCCTGGCGCGCCAGATAGCCCATGAACCCGCCGGCAAAGCTGTCGCCCGCGCCCGTGGGGTCGTACACGTCCTCGAGCGGGTACGCCGGCGCGAAAAAGACGTGGTCCGCCTCGTCGAAGATCAGCGCACCGTACTCGCCGCGCTTGATGGCCAGGCGCTTGGGTCCCATCTTCTGGATCGCCCGCGCAGCTTTGACGATGTTGGATTCGCCGGACAGGGAACGCGCCTCGGCGTCGTTCACGAAGAGCATGTCCACCCGCTCGAGCACCTTCAAGAGCGCCGGTCGCTTCGGCCCATCAATCCAGTAGTTCATCGTGTCCATGCCAATCAGGCGCGGCGCCCGCATCTGATCGAGCACACGCAGCTGCAGGTCGGGATCGATGTTGGCCAGGAAGACGTACTTGCAGTCGCGGTAGCTGTCGGGCAGCACCGGATTGA
>CALBXO010000659.1 GCA_937890335.1 uncultured Pseudomonadota bacterium
TCAGTTGGCCAGGCGCACGTCGATGCGGAAGGTCAGGATTCCCTCCTCGGTGCCGTCGGTGCCTTGGAGCACGATGAGCTGTCCGGTCCGGCCGATCACCCGTCCCACCACCCCGCGCTCGATGAGGCGGACCTGGCCGGTGGCGACCTCGACGCGGACCGTCGCCGCGGTGTCGTCCCGTCCGGGGTGCACGTCGACTTCGTCGTCGCTGCCGCGAAATCCACCGTCCTCGTCCCGGATGCGGAGGGTTGCGTCAACCGTCTGGACACCGGAGCCGACGATGCCAGTGACCGCCCACCCGGGCCGAATGTCGGTCCCGCCGATGACCGAAGAACGCGCGGTCTCCGTGTGGGCGGGCCAGGCCAGCGTCAAGATGGAGTAGAACTCCAGCCCGCCGAGTCCCTCGCTGCCCTGCAGCCGTACCACCGTCGCGGTCACCTGCCGAGAACAGACCTCGTCCACGGCGCCGTCGCAGTCGTTGTCGACACCGTCACACAGCTCTCGGGCACCGGGGTAGATGTCCGCCCGCGTCTCGTTGCAATCGCGCACCTGGCTGCAGTCGCCGTAGCCGTCGCCGTCCCTGTCGTTGCGGTCCCAGGCGAACCCGTCGCAGTCCCAGTCCTGGTTGTCGCATCGCTCGGTCTCCGGGAAAGTCGCGCCGATGCAGTCCACGCCCACACCGCAACCTTCGGCCAGCTGGACGCACTGGTAGGTGCCGCCACCACTGCCGCAGCGCCCGAACTGGCTGACGTAGCAATTGTCGCCGTTGCTCACGCGGGCGAAGTCCGGGTCCTCGGCGCAGACGTCGATGGGGTCGTGCTCGTCGATGACGCCATCGCAGTCGTTGTCGATGCCGTCCGAGCAAGTGTCGTCGCCGAGGTCGCCGTGACCACAGCTCGGGGTCGCAACCGGACACTCGTCGGCCTGGTAGTCGTCGGGCAGGGCGCACACCCATGCGCCGTCGGAGCAGACCTGGCGGGCGCGCCCCTGGCCGCAGACACCCCGGGTGGGGCAACGGTCGACGACGGCTTCGGTCAGCGGGTCCACGTCCTCATCGACGAGTCCGTCGCAGTCGTTGTCGATGCCGTCGCAGACCTCGGTCTCGCCAAAGCACTCCGTGGTCGCCAGGCGACCATAGAGGACGGTGTTGCCCGCTTGCCGCTCGAGCGCGGGAGGGTTGCGCAGCGTCTCGATCCGAAGCACGGAGGTGCCCGGCTCCTGACCCACAGCAGCGCTCAGATCGGCCTCCGGCAAGGGGAACGACACCAGCGGCTCGCCGCTGCCCAAGAGCGCGCCGAGCGCCGGGACGAGCTGCCGCTCGAGCAACCCGGCGATCAGATCCCGCGATCCGGCGAGGGCCTCCTGGACGACGGTCACGTCAAGCTGCACGTTCTCGATGGCCTCGATGGTCAGCGCGATCTGTGCCCCGCGCCCCTCCAGGCGGACGGGCGCATCGAAGAACGCGTATACGACGAGGTCGAGCCGCTGTCCGGCGAATATCAGGCTGGCATCGATGCGCAGGTCACCCACGTGCAGACGGGGGACGCCGCCCGCGTTGCAGTCGCTGAGCAGCGGGGGCAGCTCGGCGCTGACGCGCAGCTCCAGGTCCTCCACGCCCGCCGCGGACAGGTCCACGTCGCCGAGCAGCTCGGGCCCGACCTCCAGCTCCAGCAGGCCGCCCCACCACAGCGAGCGCAGGATGGCGTTGAGCGCATCGTCGCTGAAGGCGACCTCGATGGGGGCGACGCCGGGAATGACCAGCGTCTGCTCGCCCGTCCCGCAGCCCAGACGCTGGGGCACGCCCTGGTTGTCGTCAAACGGCGCACCCACCGGAACCCCGCGCGCGGACTCGGCGCTGGCCGACATCGCCAGGAAGCCGCCTTGCGGCAGCGCCGTGAACCCGGCGTCCCGGAGGTCCGTGTGGAGCTGCACCGGGACATGGGCACCAGCCCCGAGATTGTCAGAACCTGCGTCCAGGCGGGGTACTTCGAACTGCGCGTCGAACGCCAGCGCGCCCAGCGCGCCCTCGAGCACTGGGGCTACTTCCAGGCCAATCGCGTCGGTGACATCGGCTTCCAGGTCGGCGATCAGGCCGTCCAGGACGAATCGCTCCACGATGGTCAGCAAGCGGTCCGTCCAGCGGGCGTTGGACCAGATCTCCAGGGACTCGATGTCCGTCTGGGCGTTGACCAGCGAAACGGCGACTCGCCCGTCGGTGACGCCCACCAGCAGGTCGGCCTGCACGACGATCGCAGAGACGTACAGTCCACCGCCGGAGTCGCCGCCAGCCAGCTTGCATCCGCAGGGAAACGCGCAGGTGCAGTCGAAGGCCAGTTCGCCCTCGATCCCGCGCAACTCGGCCTGGATGCGCAGCCCACCCTCAATGGCCTGGAGCGACACATGGGTGCCGGCGCGGGCCAGTGAGGTCAGGAAGATATCAAAGCCCACTTCGCTGGCGACGGGCTCCGAGGGGTCGAACACGGCGCCCAGGTCGTAGTCGGCCAGAACGCCCTCCATGATCCGCGCGAGGTCGGGACGCTCCGCGGCGTCGAGCGTCTCCTGCCCGATCCAGATGCCCAGGCCCGGCGATTGCGCCGCGTAGCTGCTCGAGTAGTGGAACGACTGGATCCGCTGGGTCGTGGATCCGAGGGCGTCCATGGCCACGATGTCCAGCGTGTTGGCGCCGTACCTCGCGCGGTACTCGTGCGAGAAGCGACCACCGCTCACCGCCACCGACTCACCGTTGATCGTGACGCTGGAGATCGCGCCAGCGCCGCTGGTGACCTTGCCCTCGACGAGCACGGGTGTGTCGCGGCCTCCAGTGAGCGTGGCCGCCCGGCGAGGGTGCTCCACGGTCAACTGCGGGCGGCACGCCGCCGAGCCTACGCGGGCGTGGTGGCAGCCGCCGTCGGCGCCGCAGCTGTCGGTCGTGCACGCGTTGCCATCGTCACAGGCGGCCAGGTCGCAGGAATCGCCGTCGGGACCCGCGGGCGGACCCGGCTCTGAGCCGTCGGGAGTCTCCACAGCGGGCTCCTCGCCCGGGTTCCTCGGCTGATCGTCCTCCTCCGAGCCGGACGGGCCACCCGCGGAGCCGGCGCAGCCGGTCGCGCCGAGAAGCAATGAGCTCAACATGAGCGCGGAAAGGTACCTGGTCATCATCATCTCCAAGCTGTTGGGCAGGAATCAGGTCCTGCACGGTGAGGAGACGGTGTCTACAGAATGTGACGGCAAAGCTCGGCGCCGGTTCCCATGCACGTATGGACAGCCGACTTCACTGCGCGATGTGGCACACCCCGCGTGCTGCCGCGGCCCACGCAGTACGAACCGATTGGGTCACATCCGCGGGGTTGCGCATCTTCAGCGTGAGGCGGTGCTGGCCCGTGGACCGGCGAGCCGCCTCGGTCTCAACCAACGGACGGAGGTCCCTGACCATGCCTACGCAGGACGCGAACACGATAGGGTCGGCAACGATGAAAACCGACGGGACGATCGTGCTGTTCCTCAGGGCGGAAGGCCCGGGCGGCATGATCGGGGACGCCATGCGCGTCTACGAACCCAAGCACCCGAGATACGACGGAATCCTGGCACACGTCGGACCCCTCGACCCGGGCCAGAGCGTCCTCGTGCGGGCGTGGCCGGAACCGGAACCGCAGGAAGCCGCGGGTGCGGCCACTGCGGGCCGCAAGAAGTGGTGGAAGTTCTGGTGAGCGCGACAATGATGGCGGAGTGCGTGGTGGGTGTCCGAGCAACGGCCCGCACACGCTGCCTGCCAGTTCACCGTCAGCGCGCGTTCGATTTGGTCTGTGCTCGTGCGTTCGTCGTGTTCGACAGTGCCTGCCGTGTCTGGAGCCCCACGGAGATCACGAGCAGGCCTCACCAGCTACCGGAGGAGCCCAATGCCAGTGTTTGGTCAAATCGAATGGTCGCGTTTCGACTTTAGGGCGATCGTCCATTCGTCAGGAGTTACTTCTATTGACGGTCACGGGCGCGATAAATGTATTGAATGGCTCGGGAGCCACGGTTACGTTGTTTCGTCCCTTGACTGCTCCGCTGGGTTCAGGCCGTTCCTTCGAGACTACAGCGACCTTATGCAGTGGGAGACGAAGTTTGGATACTCCCTGACGCCTGCTGACTGCAACCTCGACGCCGTCAGAGATGGCTTTGACTTTGACGCGTCGAAAGGCAGCGGTCACGTTCTCGAGCTCGTTCGACCCGACATCATCTGGCGCAAAAACAGGAAATGGGTTTCAACGTTCCTCGAGATTGCCAGCAGCCACAGCCGACTCCACCTCGCACTTGGGCAGCGCTTCTTCACCGTTCTTGTCTTCCCAGAGACACGCTATATGACTGGCCAGACCTATGAGAGTTTGCTGGTTCCTCCGCCCTTCGTATTTGACTGACCTGGGTGCACGCGCCTCCCGGCCGGCCAAATGGCCCGATCCCTGCGTTGGCCCGCCTTGCGGGGCGGGACCTCGTCGGCGTCGAACCGCAACCCCGCTTCGCTCCGTCTCCGCTGCGCTCCGCCTGGTCTCGAACAATTTGTCTCGCCCAATGAGTCTTTCCAACGCGATCCACGCCGGCGACCTGCCCGCTCTGCGCGAGACGGTCGGCGCCGTGGGGGCCGCCGGCCACAAGTGGCGGCCTGACCGACGGCGGGCGGGATGGCCGGCTGGGGTGCGGATTTGAGCCCGCCGACTCCATTCGACCGCGACCACGCCGAGCGGTACGACACCGCGTTTCAGAAGCTGGCTCCGTTCATGGCCGCGCTCCACCTCTGTCTGCGCGGCACTCTCGGCGGCCTGCGGCACGACGCGCACATCCTCTGTGTCGGCGCTGGGACCGGCGCCGAGCTGCTCTACCTCGCCGGCGAGTTCCCCGGTTGGCAGGGGTCGCGGCAGCCCGGTGCTCATGATGACCTGCGTCGGAGAGGGTCGTCGCGGTTCTGGACCGGTGAGGCCGAACTCGGTGCCTGTCTCGCAGCGTGCGGCCAGGCACGGCGCACTCTTGCTGGGCAGGCCCGGTGCGTAGATTGACACGGGTCGGGCTGTGCGATAATCCACCGGGCGGAGGTTGGGAATGACGGAAGTGGTAGATCCGCAGCAGATCCTCTTGGCCGCCCTCGACGCGGTCGAGGCCAGCGCGGACGCACTCAAGAAACATCGACGGGCGCTCCAAACTCTGCAGAAGGCGGAGGACGAAGATCTCGCCGCCATCGACCGCTGTGTCCAGGCGCTCGGCGAGACGATTCCAGACTGCACAGGTGCGGTGGACGTAGCCAGGCAGGGGCTCGCCGCCCATGTCCGGTCCCGCCGGGTGCACATTCGGGCCCAGCTGATGGGCACGCTGCGCCAGGAGGCGGCGCGCGCCGGTGTCAGCTTTGAGCTCGTAGGGCAGGAGCCTCCCACGGTTTCGCTGTCCCCCCTGACGGTGGAGATCGACTTCAAAGCCGGGACTGCGACTCTGCAGTTCTCGCGGCAACCCATCGTCTCCATCCCCGCCACCGCAGCCGGGATCCTGGCTGAGCGCGACAAGCTCATCGGCGAGATTCAGGCCGCCGCCGTGGATTCGGAGACGTTCTTCGACCGGTTGGCGGCGGCCTACGACTTCGCGCGGGCGGCCGCCGGGCTCAACGACGGTGAGCGGGTCGATATCGTCGATATGGTCAGCCCACTGGCCCAGCTCGCCGCCGGCGTGTCGGCATGGCGCGGCGGGCCCGCCGAGCCCTTGGAGCCGTATATGCTCGCCTACCAATTGCACCGTCTGCGGCGCGATGGGGTGCTGACGCGCAACGGTCGACGGTTGGATCTTGGCGCTGCGACGGCAGGCTCCACACGTGACAAGCGCGGCGTGCTCTTCCTCCCCACCAGCACTACGGACGGTCAATACTACCGCTCGGTGCGCTTCCTGCCGGCATGATGTCCATTCCCGTCGCCCCTACAGCCGCCGAGGCCCGCGAGTGCCTCCACATCCTCCAACGCCTCGGCGAGGGCGGGGTGCCTCCCGAGGTAGGGTTGGGCCGCATCAACGTGGGCAATGACTCCTATCTACGCGTGCTCGAACACGAGTATTTTGGCCGTCAGCTCACGATTGGAGCCAGCTTCAAGCTCGTGCAGGGGTACTACGGGGGCGGCAAGACTCATTTCCTGTTGTGCGTCCGCGAGCTGGCATGGCGTCACGGTTTTGCGACAGCGGTGGTGGAACTGTCGCCGCAGGAGTGCCCCTACGACGACACTGTACAGGTCTACCGCGCTGTGGCGCGGCGCATCGCCCTTCCGCCCCAAGACCCGTTGGCGCCGCGGCACTACGGGGTGGCCGAGATGGTCCGGGACATCGTCGAGCGCCGCGTCGACGCCGACGGTGCCGGCGAGACGTCCCGCTGGCTGCGCCGCCAGGTCGGTCGTGCTCCCTGCGAGAGCCACTCCTACCGCGCCGCGGTCGTGGCGTTGGGCCTTGAGGTGGTGGAGGAAATGCAGGACAGCGGCCTGGCCGCGTGGCTGTCGGGGGAGCCCGTGCCGTTGTCCGTGGTGCGCCCGCACGGCGTCTACGAGACCATCAGCAAGGCCAACGGGTTCACCATGCTGCGCTGTTTGACGCAGATGGTCGTCGCCCTGGGCGTTCCCGGCACCGCGCTGCTCTTTGATGAGGTGGACCGTATCCTGTCGGTGAACGTGAAGCGCTCCCAGGCCATCGGCGACAATTTGCGGCAGGTTGTGGACCTGTGCGGCAGGCATCAGCTGCCCAACACGCTGTTCATGTACGCCGTGCCACCGGAGTTCCTCCGGCACGTCGCCCCTGAGTACCCGGCATTGCATCAGCGTCTGAAGAGTCCCGTCCCGCTCAGTGTCCGATCTCCGCAGGCCGTCCTCATCGACCTCGACAAGCTCGATATGGAGCCGACCCAGCTCCTGGCGGCCATCGGCGTGAATCTGATCCCGGTTTTTGAGACTGCCCGCGGGGTAAGGCTTGACCGGAGCGTGCAGGAGGCCAACGCCGGGCGACTGGCGCAGGCGGCTGTGTCCACCTTCTTTGAGGTCAATCACAGGCGCTTGTTCGTGAAGACCTGGGTCGATCTACTGCACGGCCAGCTGGTCGACGGCGAGCGGTTGCTGACCGACCAGGAGGCGATGGAACGCGTGACCAGCACCGGCACTGCGCTGGCAGAACGGATCGACGACGACTTTGCCGATTTCTAGCACAGCCATCGAGGCCATCTGCACCCTGGAGGCGATGCGGCTCGGCGTCGTGCCCGAGCTCGGCGTGCGCGCCTACACGGTCGGGCAGCCCGGTGTGGTCTCCGCGTTGGAGGGGTTGGTCGGCCAAACGTCGGACCAGAGCGTCGTCGCGTTGCTCGGAGACTATGGGGCGGGCAAGACCCACTGGCTGGAGATCGCCTCCGCCATGGCACTCGAGGCCGGGTTCGTGTGTGCGCGGGTCGTGCTGAGCCCCGAAGAGACGAGCCCGAGCCACCCCCAACGGGTGTACCGCGCGCTCATGGCGCAGCTGCGCTACCCCGACACTTCTCGCGACGACCACGGGTTGAAGCCGTTGCTCGACGCCGCGGTGGCCTCGCCCGAGGCGCTGGCGGCCTTCTGCGTTGATCAGGCGCGGGACGTCCGCCGCCACCTCGACCGAGGTGCTCACCTCTACCTGACGCCGGCGTTGGCGTATTGGCGTCATCTGGACAAGCACCCACAGGCGCGCGCCCGGCTGCTCAACTGGCTGGAAGGCCAGCCCACGGGGATCGGTTCCGACCTGGGCGCGGAACTCCGCGAGGCCTGCGGCGGCCGAGGCCATCTCTACGCGCTCAAGGACTACAGGCCGTGGGCCCGGATCTACGCCTATCTCCTGGACGGGATCTCGGCGATGGCCAGGGCGGTCGGGTACAAGGGTCTGGTGGTTCTGGTGGACGAGGCGGAGTTCTACGCGCTGCTGGCGGAGGACCACCGCGCCCACGCGTTGAACCTGTTTCAGTCATTGGCCTGGGCTGCGTCGGGAACCCGGGGGCTCGCCGTGCTACCGTTTGTCGAGGATGACGTGGGCCACGGTGGCGCCGGTGTGCAGCGGGAGCTGGAACCGCTCTTCTCCAATGGCTCAGGCCTGCGGGTGGTGTTTGCCATGACGCCGGACCCGGAGGGCGTGGGGGCGCTGGGCGCGTCGCTGCCCGAGGAGGCGCGGGTCGAAATCCCGCCTCTGGGCCAGGATGACTACACCGCTCTGGCTGGACGCGTCTGCGACTTCTACCGGGCGGCGTACCCCGACGCGCTCATCCCCGCCGGAGTAACGGGGCCGCTGGGCAAGGTGTTGCAGGGGCTCCTGCGTACGGGTCAGGTTGAGAATCCCCGCCAGGCGATGAAGTTCGTCATCGAGTTCCTGGACACGGTCCGTTACCATCCCAGCGAGGTCGTGGCTGTGATTGACGGCATCCGCACCTCCTCTTACTTCTGAGGCATTCATGGGTCAGAAGACTGGACGCAACGCCCCTTGCCCGTGCGGCAGCGGCCTCAAGTACAAGAAGTGCTGTCTGTCCTCGGACGCGCAGCGACGCGATCCTCCCGCGATGGACCTGGACCGCGCCGAGCAGCTGCTCCGAGGGGAAGCGCTGCGCGAAGGGAAGGCCGGAGATCTGTTTCTGGCAAGCCTTCTGGAGCTGTACGACGTGCTCGGAATCGTCCCGTCAGCGCGGCAGTCGCCAGACGAATTGAGGCTTCTGTTTGATGCGGTGGTGGCTGCGATTGAGCCCTTCGGGCCCAACCATGAGGAGTGGCAACAGTGGATGGCGTCGCGCCTGCCTGATGGCGCGATGGTCTACTGGCAGCGGCTGCGGGCAACGCCGTTGGTGCCGCTCTTGATGGCCACCGGTCTGCACTACAGGATTCTGGCGGGTCCACGTGAGGACGAGGTCATCCGCCCAGACGCGGTGCTGGGAGCCGAGTCCCCCTTGATCGCGGCGCGCGTCCTGGAGTGGAACGGGCGGGACTACCTGTGGGGGGCCTACCCCATCGATGAGGAAGACGTGGAAGGGGCGGTCGAGGCGTGGGACCTCACGGCCGCCTGGCCGCAGGTGAGGCGGTTCTCTGAGCTGACCGAAACGCTGCTGGAGTCGATCACGCTCGGCTTCCTCGAGGTTGAGTACCCATGGGACCCCCACAGTCTGTGGACCCCGGCGGCCATTGCCCGGTTCGAACACGCGCTCTACGACCCAGTCGCCCTGGCCGGCGGGGGCGCTGAGCCACTCGCCAACCTGCCGGAGTTGGCAGCCCTGGCGCAAGAGGCGCGCGCCGAGGGGTCCGACGAGCAAGTCGATGCGATTCTGGAGGCCGCCGGCCTGACGCCAGAGGGAAGCTGGGTGCAGCCGCTGCCACTGGAGTCCGTGTCCGCGTCGTCGTTGCACCTGCGCCCGGAGACGAGGCGCGCGTTGCGCCTGCCGCCGGGGTGCCCGCTGTCCAAACTCGAGGCGCTCGACGCCACCTCGGGTCACTCCCCGGACGTCCTGGCGGAGGTCGAGGAGTCTCTGCACAACTGGCGCTGCGTGGCCAGGTGGAGGCAACTCTGCGCGACGTGGGGGTGGATGGACTACGGGGAGAGCATGCTCGTGATCGAGCGGTGGATGCCCCACCTGCGGGCGCTGCCGCTGGCGGAGCTGGGATTGCGCAAGGCTCCGTTCAACCGCGTCGTCAGGGCGGTGGAGATCAGCGAGGACATCCGCCCGGAGACCATCGCCGAACTTCCCCCCGATACAGGCAGGCTTTCGTGCCTCCAGGGCGTGGGGGACTCGACCGTTCACGCGTGGGCCGACGCATTGGCCGCGCTCATCGAACGCGAGCACACCCAGGGTGAGGTGGTCGATGTCGACAAGATCAAGCGCGCCCGCGAGGATCTGGATGAGGGCCTGAACGAGCTCGCCGCGCTCTTTGACGGCGATTGAACCGCGCCTCCCCCTGCCGGCCCGATGCCACCGTCGCGCCGACGCCGCCTGGCGAATGGAGCGGGGTGCCGGCCTCGACAGGATTTGCGCCGAGATGCGTGACCCTCGCCACCAAGTCTGGTCGTCGGTTGCGGAGCTTTCGTCGCGAAACCGGGGCAATGAACCAAAACTCAAGGACCGGCTCACTGAGGTCGATGGATTCGAAAGCGGACACACCGCACCGCGATTGGTCTAGGCTTCAATGATCGAGCGATCCCAGACAGCGTCGCACCCGCACCCGAGGTCCCATGTATCGTACCGCCGGACTTGTGATTCTTTGCCTCGTCGGCTCGGCCTGTTCGGACAACTTCGCGGAAGTCAGTCCAGCCAAACTCGCGGTCGAGCCGCCAAACGTGGAGTTCCAACAACCCCCGGCTGGCTCGTTCGAGTCGGAGACGACTGGACCAGCGGCCAGAAGACCATCCCTGCGGCCAGCGATCAGGAGCTGATCCTGCGTTGGACGGTGCTTGACGCCCAGGTTGACACGGGCACCCTGACCATCGTCACGAACGGTGGCACCGTCGACGTGACCATCGCGACGGTGGACCTCGACCCCGAGGTGCAGTTCATCACGACGCCACCCGGTCAGGTGGAAGGCCAGACGACGACGGTCGAGCTCACCGACATCTCCGGAGGGCAAGCGGGTCGGGTCGTACAGGTCGTGCAGTCCATCGGTGCGGTGCCGCTGACGATTGACGGCATCTGCTTCCTCGACGGGGATGGCGAGTGCGTCGCCGGAAACCAGGCCACCGGCGGCGTCTTCACATTGTGCGATGGCACCCCAGACGACTTTGAGGCCTGCGAGCCGGCCGGTACCGACACAAAGCTGCGCGCTCAGGAGACCTACACGTTCAGCGTCGTCTTTCACCCACCCGCGGAGGCCACCGACACCTTCGTGGCCCAGATCCTCGTCGCCACGGACGCCGGCCAGGACCCCACGGCCACACTGCTGGTCAGGGGGACACCATGCGTTCGTGGCGTCGACTCCCCCATCTGCGGAACCTGCGGAGACGGCGTCATTGACGGCGGAGAGGAGTGCGACGACGGCAACCTCGAATCGGGCGACGACTGCCTCAACAACTGCCTCCAGAATGTCTGCGGCGATGGCATCGTCGACGCGACCCAGGAAGAGTGTGACGACGCCAACGACGTCGACACGGACGCCTGCACCTCCGCCTGCGCCATCGCGGTGTGCGGCGACAACCTCATCCGAGACGGGGTCGAAGCCTGTGACGACGGCAACGACAGCGACACCGACGACTGTGTCGGGCCGACGTGCCAGGTGGCCTTTTGCGGCGACGGGTTTGTCCGGGCCGACGGCGAGGAGTGCGACGACGGCAACGACGACGACGGGGACGGCTGCGACGCGGACTGCGCACCCGAGGTCGGCTTCCTCTGCGAGGGCGCGCCCAACATCTGCGAGTCCGAGTGCGGTGATGGAATATTGGCCAGCGACGAGGAGTGCGACGACGGCAACACGGATGTCGACGACGGCTGTTCGGACCTGTGCGCCGTCGAGATAGGCTTCGACTGCACCGTGGTAGAGCTGCGGTCGTTCTGCGCGTCCACCTGCGGCGACGGGATCGTCGCGGCAGACGAAGAGTGCGACGACCGCAACACGGAGGATCTAGACGGGTGTTCTGCTGAGTGCGACGAGGAGTTTGGCTTCGACTGCGAAGGCGTTCCATCCATCTGCGAATCGGAGTGCGGCGACGGCGAGCACGCGAGCGACGAGCCCTGTGACGACGGCGACCTCAACAGCAATGTGGTGGGCAACGCCTGCCGCGAAGACTGCACGCTGCCGACCTGCGGAGACGGCGTGCTGGACGACGCGGAGCCCTTTGGGGAGGAATGCGACGAGGAGCTCAACGACAGCTGCATATGCCGCCCCGACTGCACCATGCCCGTCACGCGCGACGACAACCTGCTGGTCAGCAACGTCAGCGCTCTGCGCACGCACGGACACCTGCAGCGCATCCGAGGCAATCTGGTGGTTCGCAACATCTCCGCCCAGGACTTCGAGGAGGTGCTGAGCGTCGAGTGCGTCGACGGCGACCTCAGTATCCTGGAGAACGGGATGACAGACTTGGCGGTCCTTCCGTTTTTGGGGGTCGTCAGGGGATCCATCACGATCAGCCGCAACGGCAATCTGGTCACCGTGGAGGGCATGGACGCGCTCAATCGCGTCGGGGTCGTGGACAGGCTCGCGGACGGAAACTGCATTCAGATGCGGGCTCAAAAACCACCAGCCTCGAACGAATCACGCAACAGCGCCCGCGTGCGCCCGATAACTACATGGCGGGGCGAGTTGACCCGATAGGAGACGTCAGTAACATCGAGGATGAAATGAGATACGTGATAATTGGGTGCCTGTCAGCCTTGCTGCTGGGGGCTTGCACAGAGTCGGTCGCCCACCGCGAATGCGAGCGGAATCGCGACTGCCCTGAGGGGTTGGTCTGCCGATTCGACAATTGTGTCAGCCCCGGTGGCGTGTCGGACGAGAGCTGCCCAACCGGCGAGATTCGATGCGAGGAAGCATGTGTGGATCATCTGTCCCTCGTTGCGTTCTGCGGCGGCTGCGGCGGATGTGAAGACCGGGTGGGGGCGGAGGCCGTCGCTTGCAACGAGGGTAGGTGTGGCTATCGGTGCTCGGCGGGTTTCCGCGATGCCGATGGAGATCTGGAATCTCTGGTCAGCAATGGCTGCGAGTGCCCCGCGGACGAGGGGCCCGAGCTGTGCGATGGCCTCGACAACGACTGTGACGGCTTCATCGACGAGGACTGCGCCGCGTGTGACGACTCCGGGCCCGAGGTGTGCGACGGGGTCGACAACGACTGTGATGGAGAGGTGGATGAGGGCGCGGATCCCGCTGCGGCGTGCCCAACGCTGAACGGTGCCGAGGCCGTCGCCTGCGGTGCCCAGGGGTGCAGCTACCAATGTGTCGGGGGACGAGTGGACGCCAATGGCGATCTGGAGTCGGGCCAGGGCGACGGGTGTGAGTGCGTGCCGACACCGGAGGTCTGTGACGGACGAGACAATGACTGCGACGGGTTTGTCGATCTTGCGGACGCCGACTTTGGTCTGGACGATTGCCCTGCACAGCAACGGGCCCGAGCGGTGGACTGCTACCAGAGCACCTGCATTTATGCCTGCCTCGGGGACGCCGTGGACCTCAACGACGACCTCCAGGCTGCCGGCGATGGGTGCGAGTGCCTGCCTACGGGCCACGAGATCTGTGACGGTGAGGACAATGACTGTGACGGCGCGACAGACGCCGCCGACGACTCATTCGCCGCGCCTTGCCCGCTTCAAGAAGGTGTCTGTCTGGGGGCCGCGGCACAGTGCACCAATGGCCAGCTCATCGATTGCGAGGAGCGGGATTACGAGGCGTTCTCCGATCTGTACCAGGCGGGCATCGAGACCTTGTGCGACGGGGCGGACAACAACTGTGACGGACGTGAGGACGAGCACTGCTGCGACACGGGTTTCCTTCGCGACGTGTGGGCAGGTGGAAGGCCGGACGACGCGGCCCTGCAGGTCGCGGTGGCTGGTGGCCCTGGTGGGACGAGCCTCGTGGTCACCGTCAACGACTCGCACCAGATCCTGGCGCGGGTCTACGGCCCTGACGGCGCTCCCGTGGGCCAGGAGAGCGCGCTGCGAACCGCCATGGGCGACGTGCAATTGGCGGCCGCTTGGGCCGGAGACCGCTTCCTGGTGATCTGGGGCTCGGCGGGCGACACCGTGCTCTACGTCCATGGCGTATCTCCGGAAGGCGAGCGCGCAACTCCGGCCAACGGGCAGGTCGCCCTGGACACACCCGTCGGCGAGGGCCTGCTTGGCAGGCTGTATGCGGGTGGCGGGGCCGCGGGTGCCGTCGTGGCCAGGCTTGTGGTGGAAGAGTCCGGAGGGCACGTCGAAGCGGTCGCGCTCCGTCCCAACGGCGATCACATTCAGACCGTGCAACACGCGGCGGACCCCATCCAGTTCCTGGCGCCGACCGCGGTGACAGGGGTGGAGGGCGGAGCCGTGATCACCGGCGTCTCCATCCGCGATGTGGACGGCCCCAACCTCCGGGCGAGCTTTGTCTGGGCCGTGGACGTCGGTGACGAGGTGTTGGAGACCGCTTTTCACACCTGGGGCGAGGTTCCGGAGAACCTGCCCACATTTGGTGGCGCGGTCGTGCAAGGTCCCCAGGGGCTGCTGCACGTGGGAATCTATCCGGAGCCGGGCATTCCGCGGGCGCAGGTAAGGCTGACCACTCTTGGCGAGAACCTCCAGCCAGAGGAACACCCCTCGGTTCTCGCGGTGAACGGCGATCCTGCCTATCTGTACGGGGCTCGGCTCTCGGGCTCGGCGCTGGTGGTCGGCATCATGCGAGGGGACATCGAAGATCTGAGCGCGGCAAGGATCGAAGTCACAGCCGTCCACGCCGAGACAGGAGACCTGATTGCGCGCGAGACCTACCTGGCGGCGGACCCGCTGACAACGTACCCGGTAGGTGCGGCGGGCGGCCTTGGCCTGCTGTCAGTGGTGGGGACGCGGACTGGCGCATTTGGGGCGCGGCCAAGACCCATTGAATGGTGGACGAGCCCGCACGGGGTGGCGCTTTGTCCATGAAGCCTCAGTTACAACACGAGAAGGAAGACAGTGAGGGTCGCGTGAACCATCGATGGATGTGGGTTGTTCTTGTGTGTCTGTTCACGGGCTGCGGAGGGTGCGGCAATGACACCCCCGGCGGTGATGTAGGTGCGGATACGGGAATGGACGACGGAGGCCAGGAGTGCCTCGACGGGCAGCTGTCGTGCAACGGCGAGTGCGTCAGTGTCGTGGACGACCCGTTGCATTGCGGCAGCTGCGAGCCGTGTCCCGAGGCTGCCGGTGCCACTGCGTTCTGTGTGGCGTCCAGCTGTGAGCTTGCGTGCGCAGAGGGCTTTGGCGACGCGGACGGCGACCTTGGCGATCCCGAGGGCAACGGGTGTGAATGTACGCGCAGCGGCGGCGAGGTCTGCGATGGCCTGGACAACGACTGCGACGGCGCTACCGACGGTGACGACGACGATCTGGACCTGACCATGTGTCCCGGCCTGGCGGGGGCGCAGGCGACCGCGTGCGTCGACGAGGGCTGCGTGTACTCATGCGCTGATGGGTTCAGGGACGGCAACGCCGATGTCGACCAGGGCCTGAACGGCAATGGCTGCGAGTGCACGGAAGAGCCCACAGCCGAAGTCTGCGACGGCGTGGACAACGACTGCAACGGACAGACCGACGAGCCAGGGGACGACCTGCTCAGCGCCTGCGCACCGCGCGCCAATGCCGTCGTGACAGGCTGTGCGCAGGGCGGCTGCACCTACCGCTGTGAGGAGGGTTTTGGCGACGTCAATGACGACCTCGCTGAGGAGGGCAGCGACGGGTGCGAGTGCACCATCGAGGAAGAGATCTGCGACGGTGTCGACAACGACTGCGACGGCGCTGTGGATGCCGACGACGACGACTTTCGCGTCGACGACGTCTGCCCGGCGGTGGACGGCGCCGTGGCGGGTTGCGATGCAGGTTGCACCTGGACCTGCGCCGACGGGCGCGCCGACGTCGATGGAGACCTCGCCGGTGGACCCAACGGCAACGGTTGCGAGTGCACCACCAGCGGCGAAGAGGTCTGCGACGGCGAGGACAACGACTGCGACGGTCTGATCGACGCCGACGATGACGACCTGCAGCTCATGCTGTGTCCCAACCAGGACGGCGTCTGCCAGGGGGCGTCTGAACTGTGTGTCGACGGCGAACATGTGGAGTGCGGCGAAGCGCGCTACGCCGACCACGCGCAGGAACAGGGCTGGGTGTTTGACGGCATCGGCGGCATCGAGCTCGGCTGCGACGACGCGTCGGACAACAACTGCAACGGCGCCACCGACGAGAACTGCTGCGAACCGGAACGGGGCATCGTGACTCTGCTCGGCCCGGAGAACGACGACAACCGCCAGATCGCGCCCACCATCGCCGTCAACGGCGCCGGCGACCGTATCCTTGTGGCGTGGCAGGAGACCGTGGACACGGAGGACGAGGAGGCATCTTTCCAAGGGACCGTCCGCTGGGCCGTGTTCGGCTTGGCCGGCAACCGGCTCGGTAGCCACACAGTGCCGGTTCAGGAGGACGCTGCCGCCGTCCAACCAGCGGCGACCTGGGATGGCGAGACGTTCGTGGTCGCGTACGTGATTCACGCCGATCAATCGCGTTTCATTCGCATCACGCGCGTCGATGATGACGGTTCACTGCTCGACGGAAACATCGTCTTCTCGGACGCCAACGGTACCATCACCGATGTGGCCATCAGCGGGCGCGGCGACGGTTCTCACGTGGTCGCATGGACCTTCGAGCGCAGGGTCCGTGTCACGCCGGTGTGCCAGTGGGAGGCCGCGGAGTCGTGCATTCAGTTCGCGGTGGTAGACAGCCAGAACCAGGTCACGCCCTTCCAGGAGATTTCTCCCGCCGCAGGTATTCCGATTGTCGGCAACCCCGACGCTGCCTTTGAGGAGGGTGACGGCGTTGTGGTCTGGCATCGCTTGGACGTTGACCCCGGACGCATCGTGGTGGGCAGGATCACGGACGGCATGCTGGAAACCCGTACCGA
>CALBXO010000660.1 GCA_937890335.1 uncultured Pseudomonadota bacterium
TTGCGGCCCGTTCGTCTAGGGGTTAGGACGCCGGCCTCTCACGCCGGTAACAGGGGTTCAAATCCCCTACGGGCTACTCAGAAAGAGCTCGCAGACTTCGGTCTGCGGGCTTTTTCTTTTCTCCGGTTGCGGAATCGACTGCCTTCTGCGAAACGTTTCGGCTGTCGTGCGGCGCAGTGTCTGATGTTGTCGCCGTGGTGCGGGGGCTCGGCGCACGCGCCCCCGTGCAGGTTCACATGGAACCTCCACAAGGAGAACTGAATGTTTCGCTTCCTGCTCTGCGCGCTGGCCTGCCTGGTCGTCGCCTCCTCGGCCGCACCGGCCTTCGCCCAAACGCCCGCTCCCGTCGTATTGTACAGCTACGCGAAGGTCACCGTTGGCAACGACGTGCAGTACGTGCTGCTGCCTACCGCCAGCAAGTTCAAGGCGGTCCCTGGCGCGGCGCTGTCGCCCGCCGTGGTCAACGCGGTGTTCAACGAGCTCAAGAATCGCAAGAGCGCCACCTACGGCGGTACCAGCCTTGAGGTGTCCAACGGAAGCCTGGCAAAGGGCACAGCCGTGGTGACCATCGACAGCAGCAAAGAGAAGTACGCCGCGATCATCCGGTCGGAGACTGTGTACACGCTCACCCAGCTGGGCCTGTCCAACGTGAAATTCAAGGGCGACAAGGGCGCCACCGGCCGCGAGGATGTCGACCGCGCGGCGTTCAGCCTCACCGTGCCCGCGTGGCGCGCGCTGCCGCCCGCGCGCATCGCGCCCGCGGAGATTCACTTCCCGGACGGCAGCCAGATGACCTCGCGAGATTTCTACAACAAGATCTCGAGCAAAGACGAGGTCATCGACAAGCTCGTCCGCGGCTACCTGGACAGCAAGGATGAGAACATCGTGCTGTCGGTCATCGCGTCCATCCCGAAACTTGGCCTCGCGTCGGAGGTGGAGCTGCTGCTGCCACTGCTCAAGAACAAGAACGCGACTTTGCGCTCAGCGGGTCTGAGCGCGTTGGCGGGCAACGAGAAAGCCGAGGTCCTCGACGCGATCAGCGACGTGATGGACAAGGACAAGGACCGGGCGGTCGCACAGCAAGCCGCCAGCGTTCTTGGGAAGAGCAAGAACCGCCAGTACAGCGTCCGCGCGCTGTACTTCAACCTCCGAGGCACGGACGAGAAGGCCGCATTGGAGGCCGTCGCAGGGCTCGCCAAGAGCAAAGAGCCCACCGCCTCGCCGGAGCTCGTCAAAGCCGCGGGCGGCAAGAACCAAAACGTCGCGCTCGCAGCGATCGAGGCACTCGGCGCCCTGAACCAACCGGGCGAACTCGTAAAACTGTTCCAGGACAGCAAGGTGGACCCAGCCCGCCGCCAGCTGGCCGCGAAGGTGGCCGTCGGGCTCAAGGACACGGACGCCAGGTTCCAGGCTCTGACCTTCCAGGCCCACGCGAGCCCCAAGGAGCTGGCCATGGAGGCCATTGAGGCTCTCGCCGAGACCAAGACGCCGGACCCCCGCCCGTCCATCGAGGGCGCTCTGGTGCATCCCGATACCGAGGTCCGGCACCTCGCGATCAACAAGATCGCTGCCATCGGCAACCCAATCAGCCTCAAGGCCCTGGCCGACGCCGGAACCAAGCCGGAGGATCTGGAGCTCGTCGAGGACGTAGCCTCCGTGATCATGGGCAAGCTGGCCCTCAGTGACGTGCTCCAGTACACCTCCAGCAAGAACATTGTGCTCCAGCGCGTCGCCTACCGCGCCCTCGGCACCAAGAGTGGCGGAGCTGGCGGCACGCGGGTCTTCGATGTGCTGAAAAAGGGCACGGCCAGCAAAGATGGCGGCATTCGGGCCTCGGCCGCGCTGGCCCTGGGCGCGTTCAAGAATGACAAGGCCCTGGCGCTCATCACGGGGCTCGCCAAGGACAGTGAGGGCAAGGTCCGGCGAAACGTGGCGCGCGCGCTGGCCAACTGGCCAGTCGGAACCGCCACGCAGCTGTTGTACAGCTACCTGCAGGACGGGGAGGGCGAGGTCGTCGCCGCCGCTGTGGACACGTTTACCGCGCGGAAAGAGTTCGAAGCCTACAAGCCGGTGCTGAAACTCTACCGCGGCAAACCGCACCCGTTCGCGGGCGCGCGCATGGCCGTGTTGCGTTCCATCGTCGTCCTCGCGCCTGAGAAGGAGCTGCAGACGGTCATCAGCGTCGTCGGCGGCGGGCTCTTCGACAAAGAGCGGGACGTGAAACTCCTCTCCATCGAGCTGCTCGGCAACTACGACAACCCAGCGGCCGTGACGACGCTGGCGGCGCTCATCAACGACCCGGTCGAGGAGTTCAGGATCAAGAGCCTGCTGGCGCTCGGTCGGACCCGCTCCAAGGACTCCATCGAGCTCATCGTCAGCGTGATGAACGACCCCTCTGCCAAGGTCCGCGCCGCGTCCATGGAGGCCTGCGGGCTCAGCGGCCAGAAGAGCTGCATGGACCCCATGCGCACCCAGCTCGCGCTGGAGAAGGACCCCGCCGTGCTCGCCGCCGGCAAAGCCGGCCTCAAGAACCTCAAATGACCGGGTTCCCACGCAGCCACACGCTCTTGTTCGCGGCCGTCTTCACGTTGGCCGCGTGCCAGGCTGAAGACCCCACCCACCGACCGGGTGGCACGCCGTCGCCTCAAGACGACGCGGCCCAGAAAGAGCGTGAGCTCGTCAAAGAGCGCGCCCGAGTGGAGGCCGAGGCGGCCCGCGACGTGGGCGCTGAGTGTGACATCGACGAGTCCTGCGCTCTGTATCTTCGCTGCATCGCCGACGCGTGCGCCGTCCCTCCCGCGGTGGATGGCAAAGAGGTCCCGCCCGGCACGCCGGTCGCCGTGATCGCCGCCGGCAAAGGCGAGGCCCAGTTCTACATGGAGACGGCGCTGGACGACGCCGAGCGACGAAGAGGCCTGATGTGGCGCCCGCGCATGAGCGACACATGGGGGATGATTTTCGTGTACCCAGGCGACCGACCGCTGAGCTTCTGGATGAAGAACACGCTGATCCCGCTGGACATGATCTTCATCGACGAGCGGGGCAAGGTCACAGGTGTGGTGGAGAACGCGGAGCCCCGCACACTCGACGCACGAGCTGACGGGCCCCCGGCCCGCTACGTATTGGAGCTCAACGCCGGTCTCGCGGCGCGCTACGGTATCGCGGCCGGCAACCACGTCACATTCGTTGGGCTCGCGCCTGAGCACATGCCGCTGCCCTGAGCACTGGCCCGTCTGCCGAGGTGTCGCCCGTTCTGCGGCACGGCGAGCCGAGTCGGCGGCGGCGAGCCGCCTCGCATCAGCAGGCTACGCTTCCAGGATTTCCTGGCTGATCTTCGGACCAAACGCCTCTTCGACCATTTTCCGGACGCGACCGTCGAAGGCGTCACGGTCGGAATCCTCGTCAAACAGAAACTGGATGCCCATGCCGGCGTCGACATCCGGCGCGCTGGCGGACATTCCTTCGATCTGGCGGGGCTCCACAGTCCAGCGGACCTCACCCATCAGCGAGATCAGGCGGTCCTCGCCCGGGACCTCGAGGTCGAAGCGAAAGCGGGTGCCGATGGCGAATGGTTGCTGGGTTGCGATGAACATCCCGCCATGGCTGATGTTTCGGGTATATTCGAAGAAGAACGCGTTGCGGCGGGGGTACCGCACGCGAATGGACATGGGGACGCGGTCCTCGGTACGTCTGTTCCGACCCTCGACGGAAGCCTCCCCTCCGTAGGCGGTCGTGCCGGCGTCCGTGCCGCTCGCTGTCTGCATTGTCATCTTGACTACTCCGCTGCGTCTTTTTTGTGGTTCACTGGTGGCTATCGGAAGTTTCAGAACAGGGCTTGAGGGCGAACGAGCGACCGCTGTATTTGCGGGACTTCTCTTCGCGCTCGGCGCGATCCTCACCCAGGTGCCGCTCTTCAACCTGCTCGGGTACGAGTCGGCTGCGGCGGTGTCCGCGGCGGTCTTCTTGCTGGGGGCACCGCTCTTTGTCGTCCCGGTGCGCACCAATGTGTACCGGGCGTGGGCGTCGCGCTCGGGCCGCGCTCTGCTGGGCGCTGTGTTCCCGCTGATCCTGCTCGCCCTCAACGCTCGGGCGGTTCCCAACTGCGCGCCATGGACAGGCGCGCTGTTCTACCTCCTCATCGTCGTCGGAGGCATTTTTGTCGCCTCGGCGTGGGGCGTCGCCGTCGCCAGCGTGTTCCAACGACGCTGGCTGCGCATTTCCGGGTTCTACTTTCTGGTGGCTGCGTCGCTGCTCAGCACGGGGCTGTACCTGCTGCTGGAACCGCCGGTCGTCGCAGGGAACGCCGTCATCGGGTACTTCGCTGGGTCGATCTACGACGAGGCGCTGACCATCCCGACTCAGTTGGTCGCGTACCGCGCGTGGAACCTCGTCTTCGCGGCGTTTCTTCTCCTCGTACTCGATGTGCTGACGCAGCGCCGGTCGGGTAAGCCGGCAGGGGCTGGCCGCCTCAGTGGGGTCGTCGTGTGCGCCACGGCTTTTGTGTTGATGTCCGTGAGCGCCGAGGAGCTCGGCATGTGGCGCACCCGCGCGACGATCGCGGCGGACCTCGGTGGCGTGCACGAGACCGAACACTTCGTGATTCACTATGACCTGGGCGCGTGGCACGCCGACGAGATCGAGTCGATCGGGCAGGACCACGAGTTCCGCCACCACCAGCTGGCCCCACTGTTTGGCGCCGAGCCACTGGGCCCCGGTGAGCGCGTGCGTTCGTTCATCTACCGCGACCGCGAGCAGAAGGGACAGTGGCTCGGTATTCGCAACACGCTCGTGGCGAAGATCTGGCTCGGCGAGATCCACATCCAATACAGCGGACTGGGCGACCCGCTGTTGTTGCACGAGCTTGCCCACGCCTACTCGGCTCCACACGGCGCCGCTGGGCTGGGCGTCTCAGTCGGGAGCTTCGGCCTACCCAATATTGGCCTTGTGGAGGGCTATGCGGAGGCGGTAGTCGGCAGACGGGGCGAGTCGAGCCTGCACGGATGGACGGCGGCCATGCGCCGCCTGGGGATCGCCCCCGACATTCGGGCCATTTTGCGCCCCGACGGATTCTACAGCGCGTCCGGCAGCCGGGCCTACACGGTCGCGGGCTCTTTTTCCCAGTTCCTGCTCGACGAGCATGGCCCAGAAAAGTGGAGGGCGGCGTACGCCCGTGGCGACTTCGAGGCCGTGTATGGCCAGGATCTCGACGCACTTGTTCAAGACTGGGAACAGTTCGTCGACGGGCAAGCGTTGTCCGATGCGGAGATCGCACAGGCGGAGTTCGTGTTCTCCCGACCGAGCATCTTCGAGCGACGTTGTGCGCGCTACATCGCCGAGGTCAGGCGCCTCGGCGCCGCCGAGGCTCGGGACGGGGCGTGGCCCCGCGCACGTCTCTGCTACCAGGAAGTGATGTACTACACGCCCCAGGACCCCAACGCGGCACTCGACCTCGCCACCGCCTATATGAAGCTCGGAGAATTCAACCGGGCGGGCGAGCTCATCGACCGGGTCCTTGGGCGCGACGCCGAGGGCAGGGTGGCCGTGTCGCGCGCCTACAGCCTGCGAGGCGATCTGGCCGCCAGGCACGGCAGCATACCGGCGGCCAGAGCCGCATGGGCTGCCGCCGCGGGCCTCAATCCACCCTCGTCCACCGCTCGCCTCCTGGAAGCCAAACGACAGTCGACGCACCCACGAGGGCTGGCGTACTTCCACGGCGACCAATCGCCAGCGCGAAGCATGTACGAACTCAGCGCCTGGGTCACGGAGCGCCCCAATGACGGCCTCGGGCACTACCTGCTGGGACGCAGGCTCTGGGGCGAGCGAGACTGCCTCGCCGCGCGGCCACACCTCGCTCGCGCCGCGCAGCTCGGCCTGCCTGCGGGCCCGCTGACACGTGAAAACCTACGACTGCGCGGCATCTGCGCGCTGCGGACCCAGGATCTCCCGGCCGCGACCCGGCACTTCGAGTCCCTGGGTGCCGCGCCGGACACGCCCTCCGGCTTGAGGCGCGAGGCCGCCGAATGGCAAGACAGAATTCGCTGGCAATCAGAGGCGCCCGAAGTTGACTCGACTGAGGCCGACCGATAGTCAATGAGCACGCAGGGCTGCAGAGTTCAGCCCCCACAGGAAGGACCACGAAGAATGATTCGAGTCATCATCCCGCTGCTGGCAGCGCTCCTCCTCGTCACCGGGTGCGGGCCCAACCACATCGATAATTTTGAGACGCTGCGCTTCGACGAGAAGTCCGAGATCCTCGACACGCAGGAGAACCGCGAGGTGCTGGAGGTGCTCCACGCCTACCGCATCGCGCTCCAGAACCGCGAGTCCGAGAACATCGAGTCGCTGATCAGTGACGAGTATTACGAGAACGGCGGCACCACCAACACCAGCGACGACGACTACGGTCGCACGGGCCTTCCTACCGTCTTGTCGCGGCTCGAGGAGCGCGTGAAATCCGTCAAGCTCGACATCGTCGTGAAGGACATGAAGGTGCAGGACGACCGCGCGTGGGTCGTCTTCGAATACCTGTGGAACTACAAGTACCAGGTGGACGATGTCCCCAAGTGGGAGTCCGGACGCGACGTGAACCGCATCGACCTGGTGCGCGACGACGGCGGGCTCTGGAAAATCACCCGTGGCCTCTAGGTCCGGCCCAAAGCTCATCCCTCTGGCCATCGCGATCGTGCTGGCCGTTACCCCTGCGCCTGGCCTCGCGCAATCCGGGGCGCTCGACAAGGCCCGCGACGCCTTCATCGAAGGCCGCTACGACGACGCCCGCAAGATCCTGACGCCGCTGGCGGAGAAGAAGACCGACACCGACGCGAAGCTGCTCCTCGCGCAAGTGGAATCGGAGACCGGCGAGTACGCGCGCGCGCGCCTGCTGGTCGGCCGCGCGCTGGCCCGTATGAAGGCCGCGCCCACGGGCGCCGCGGTTGAACTGCGCGGCCAACTTGAGGAGCGAGCCGGCGAATACGACAACGCGCAGGCGAGCTACGCGAAAGCCGCAGAAATCGAACCGGCTCGGCTGAGCGCCAACGTCCGGCGTGGGCAGCTGCTCCTGAGCCTGGGCCGTCTGGACGAGGGCAAGCGAGTGCTTGACGAGCTCGTCGACGCCTTGGCTGAAGAGTACAACGCGGGCCGGCTCGATTCCGACGCGGACAAACTCTTCTGGCTCGCCATCGGCCTGTGGCGCACAGAGTACTACGACGACGCCAACGACTGTCTGGAGGAGACGACCAAACTCGCCCCCCGTAGCATCGAAGCGTGGAACGTCTGGGGCGAGCTCTTCCTCGAAAAGTACAACCAGGCGGACGCGTCATTCGCGTTCGAGTCCGCGCTGAAGGTCAACCCCAACTCAACGCGCGCGCTGGTGGGCTTGGCACGTGTCCGTCTTGAGTCCGGCAACGATCACCAGGCGGTGCAGGAGTACCTGGACCGCGCGCTGGCTGTGAACCCCAATCTTCCGGAGGCCATCCTCATCAAGGCGCGCCTGCACATCGACGACGAAGACTACGAGACAGCAGTCGCGACACTGAAGCTCGCCCTTGAGATCAACCCGAACCACCTGGATGTCATCGCGCTGCTCGGCACGGCGCACTATCTCGCAGACGACACCAAGCGCTACGAGGCCGCGCGCAGGCGCGCGTTCAAACTCAACCCCAGATTCGGGGGGTTCTACACGACGGTGTCGGAGCTGGCCGTGCGCGTTCACCGGTACCCC
>CALBXO010000661.1 GCA_937890335.1 uncultured Pseudomonadota bacterium
GACCTCGACCTCGACCCCGTCCGGCAGCGCGTAGAACAGCGGGTGACTGTAGCCCAGGTCCAGGCGCACGAAGCGCTTGATGACCTCAGCCTTGTAACCGACGCCGTTGATCTCGAGCCGACGCTCAAAACCCTTGCTGACGCCTTCCACCATGTTGGCCAGCAGGGCACGCTGCAACCCGTGGTTGCCGCGGGCCTCGCGGGATTCGTCGGCGCGCTCCACCGTCAGAGTCGAGCCATTTACGGCGACCGACATGAGACGGGTCAGCGGGCGCACGAGCTCCCCCAGGGGTCCCTTCACGTGCACGTTGTCGCCCTTGACGGTCACCGAGACCTTCTCGGGCAACTCGATGGGCAATTTACCAATGCGTGACATCTTCTATCTCCCTTGCGCCTTGCCTACCACACCGTGGCGAGCAGCTCGCCACCCGTGGAAGCCTTGGCGGCGTCCTGGCCGGTCATGACACCTTGGGACGTGGACAGGATGGCGATGCCCAGGCCACCGAGGACCTCGGGAATGTCGTCCTTCTTCACGTACCGGCGCTGACCGGGTGTGGACTCGCGCACAATACCCTGAATGACACCCACACCCTTGGCGGTGTACTTGAGCTGGATGTCGATCCAGCCCTGGGGGCCCTCGTCTCGCCACGCCACGCTGGTGACATAGCCGGTCTCGGCCAGCACCTTGGCGACAGCCAGGTTGATTTTGCTACCGGGCGCCTTTGTAGCGGCATGCCCCGCGGTCTGCGCGTTGCGCACTCGCGTCAGCAGGTCCGCAATGGGATCGGTCAGGTTCATCTCGAATCTCCTACCAGCTCGCCTTGATGACGCCCGGAAGCTCACCAACCAGCGCAAGCTGACGGAAGCAAATGCGGCACATCTCAAACTTCCGCATAAACGCGCGCGGACGTCCGCACCGCTTGCATCGGTTGTATTTGCGGACAGAGAATTTCGGCTTCCGCGCAGCCTTCAGAATCAGTGCTTTCTTCGCCACGGTCGGCTCCTACTTCCGGAACGGGACGCCCATCTCCGTCAAGAGAGCAAGCGCTTCCTCGTCGGTGTTGGCGTCAGTCACGATGGTGATGTTCATGCCCCGGATCTTGCTGATCTTGTCGTAGTCGATCTCCGGGAAGATGATCTGCTCCTTGACGCCCAGCGAGTAGTTGCCGCGCCCGTCAAACGCCTTCGGGGAGATGCCCTTGAAGTCGCGGACGCGCGGCAACGCCACATGGATCAGGCGTCCGAGGAATTGCCACATATTGTGGCGACGAAGGGTGACCTTCGCGCCGATGGGCACGCCCTCACGAAGCTTGAACGTCGCGATGGAGCGCCTGGCCCGCGTCACCACCGGTCGCTGACCGGTGATCGCGATGAGCTCCTCGACGGCCTCGTCGATGATCTTGGCGTTCTGAATCGCTTCACCGAGCCCCATGTTCACCACGATCTTCTCGATGCGCGGGATCATCATGGGGTTCGTGTAGTTGAACTGCTCACGAAGCGCGGGCACGACCTGCTCGCGGTACTTCGTCTGCATCTCAGGCATTCCAGCCATCACTCCCACCTCTCGTCGGTCTGGGCGCTGTAGCGCACCTTGGGGATCCGGTTGGGCACGTTGTCGTAGCTCGCAGCCGCTTCCGACTTGCTCGCAAACAGACTGCCGTCCGAACCCACGTAGCGTCGCTGCGTGCGCACACCCTTGCCCGCCTTGTCGCTGTACAACAGGACGTTGGAGGAATGAATCGCCGCTTCGCGCTCGATGATTCCGCCCTCGAGCCCGATCAGCGGGTTGGGCTTTTGATGGCGCTTCACGAGGTTGCGCCCTTCAACGATCACTCGGCTCTTCTCGGGAATGACCTTCAGGATCTTGCCCTTGAGGCCCTTCTCCTTCCCGGAGAGCAGAATGACGGTGTCACCACTCTTCACATGCATGGCTACAGTACCTCCGGAGCCAGGCTGACGATCTTCATGAAATTGCGCGCGCGAAGCTCGCGGGCCACCGGTCCGAAGATTCGGGTGCCGATTGGATCGTCGAGTGGCGTGAGCAAAACGGCTGCGTTTTCGTCGAAGCGGATGTAGGAGCCGTCCTCACGACGGATCTCCTTTTTCGTACGCACGATGACGGCCCGTCGCATGTCTCCCTTCTTGACCTTGCTGTTGGGCAAGGCCTCCTTGATGGAAACTTTGACGATGTCGCCAATGCCGGCGTACTTCCGCTTACTCCCACCCAGCACCTTGATGCACTGCAGCTTCTTGGCGCCCGAATTGTCGGCGACCGCGAGTACGGTTTGCATCTGGATCATGGTGAGACCTCCCTATTGTATCCGTAGTGGGCGCTGGCCTAGGCCAGGTCCGCCCGACTGAGAGTCGCCTTGACACGCCACCGCTTCGACTTCGAAATCGGTCGCGTCTCCTCAATGAGAACGGTGTCGCCAATGCGGCACTCGTTCTGCTCATCATGAGCCTGAAACTTTGTCCGCCGCCGCACGTACTTCTTGTACTGCGGATGCATGACCTTCTTCTCGATGGCGACCACGACGGTCTTGTCCATCTTGTCCGAGACGACGCGACCCACGCGTGTCTTGCGACGATGTTGCTCGCTAGCCATTCCTACCCTCTGCTCCCCAGGATGGTGAGCACCCGCGCGATGTCGCGACGGGTGGCCTTGATCTCGGATGTCTGCTCGAGCTGACCCGTGAACAGTTTCATCCGGAGCCGAAACAGCTTCTCGCGCAGCTCCTTCTGGAGCTCCTTGAGCTCGCCGTCGGACTTGCCGTGCAATTCACTTGCTTTCATCATTCACCTCGGAACACGACTTTGGTCTTCACCGGCAGCTTGTGGCCGGCCAACCGGAAAGCCTCGACCGCGACGTCGCGGTCTACGCCATCCATCTCGTAGAGCACGCGTCCCGGCTTGACCACCGCGACCCACTCTTCGGGCGATCCCTTACCTTTACCCATGCGGGTCTCGGCAGGCTTCTTCGTGATCGGCTTGTCCGGAAAGATTCGGATCCAGACCTGGCCACCACGCTTGATGTGGCGCGTCATCGCGATACGAGCCGATTCGATCTGCCGCGCAGTCAACCAGCCGTGCTCGAGGGTCATCAACCCAAAGTCCCCAAACGAGACATCGGACCCGCGGATTGCGACGCCACGGCTACGGCCGCGCTGACGCTTGCGGTATTTAACTTTCTTAGGACTCAGCATGTCCCTGCTCCTCGCCAGGCGCGAAAATAGCCCTCGGGACCATCCCTCTACTTTCCCTGGCGGTAAGACCCGTTCCCAGGGAGCGTAGGTGGTGACCCGTGGAAGACTACTCGTTTCTTCCGGATTCCGATTTCGCCGAGCCAAGCATCATCAATCAGCTGGTTCGGCTCAGCGGGCGGTCCTTATAGCGGCACGCCCTGGCACTGTCAAGCGCTGATCAGGGGATCAGCGCCTGTTGTTGGGTGTTTTGGCCTTGTCGCGTCGATCTTCGAGGACTTCGCCCTTGAAGATCCAGACCTTGACGCCGATGACGCCGTAGGTCGTACGCGCTACGGCCAATCCGTAGTCGATATCAGCACGGAGCGTATGCAGGGGCACGCGGCCCTCGCGGTACCACTCACGCCGGCTCATCTCCGAACCACCGAGCCGACCGGCGCACGCGATCCGGATGCCCTTGGCACCGAACTTCATGCTGGTGGACACGGCCTTCTTCATCGCGCGCCGGAAGGAGACGCGCCGCACGAGCTGCGTGGCGACATTCTCCGCCACCAGCTGCGCATCGAGCTCCGCCTTCCGAACTTCGACGACGTTCAGGATGATGTCGTTGTTCGTGATCCGCTGCAGCTCCTTCTTGAGCTGCTCCACGCCCGCGCCGCGCTTACCGATCACGATGCCCGGCTTGGCCGTGTGCACGGTGATCTTGACCTTGTTGGGGCTGCGCTCGATGTCGATCGAGCTGATCCCGGTCTGGTAGTGCTGCGCCTTGATGTACTCGCGAATCCGCAAGTCCTCGTGCAGCCACTTGGCGTAGTTGCGCTCCTCGTACCACTTGGACTTCCACGTCCCGGTGATCCCAAGGCGGAAGCCAATCGGGTTGACCTTCTGGCCCATGTCAGTCCTCGTTGAGCTCGATGTAAATATGGCTGGTACGCTTGCGGATCCGCGTGGCGCGGCCCATGGCGCGGGCGCGGAAGCGACGCATCGTCGGCCCCTCGTCCACCCACGCCCGGCTGACCACCAGGCGATCCAGGTCCCAATCCAGGCTTGATTCCTGGACGTTGGCGACAGCCGAATCCAGCAGCTTGTAAATCGTGGTCGCGACACCCTTCTGGCTGTTGCGAAGGATGTCCAACGCCTCGTCCACCCGCTTGGCGCGGATCAGATCCACGACGATGCGGGCTTTGCGGGGCGCGACGCGGCAAAAGCGCAGCGTCGCAGTGTTAGCGCGAGTCTCAGTAGCCATTGTCATTTACCTACGCCGCTTGCCTTTCTTGTCCACGCCATGGCCGTAGTACGTCCGCGTCGGCGCAAACTCGCCGAGCTTGTACCCAACCATGTTCTCCGTGACGTACACGGGGACGAACTTGCGACCGTTGTGCACGGCGAAAGTCAGACCGACCATGTCCGGGAGGATCGTCGAGCGCCGGCTCCAGGTCTTGATGACCTTCTGGTTGCCGCCCTCTTGGGATTGGCTGACTTTGCGGGCCAGGTGTCCGTCGATGAACGGGCCCTTTTTAATTGAACGTGGCATCTACTTCTTCCCTCGACGCTTGACGATGAACTTGTCCGTCCCGCGGTTGTTGCGAGTGCGCTTGCCCTTGGTGGGCTTACCCCAGGGCGTCACAGGGTGACGACCACCAGAGGTGCGACCCTCACCACCACCGTGCGGATGGTCCACCGGGTTCATGGCGACACCGCGAACCTTGGGGCGGCGACCCATGTGACGCGCGCGACCGGCCTTGCCGATCTTGACGTTGCCGTGGTCCAGGTTGCCGACGCGGCCGATGGTGGCCCGGCAGCGAACGTGAACCCGACGAACTTCGCCGCTCGGAAGGCGAATCAGCGCGTAGTCGGTCTCTTTGGCCATCAGCTGCGCGCCGACACCAGCAGACCGAGCCATCTGACCACCCTTCTCGGGCTTGAGCTCGATGTTGTGGATGATCGTTCCGACAGGAATGTACTGCAGGCGCAGGCAGTTGCCCGGCTTGATGTCCGCCCGTGCCGAGCTCACGATCTGCTCACCGACGGTGAGCTTGTCCGGGCACAGGACGTAGTTCTTCTCGCCGTCTGCGTAGTAGATGAGCGCGATGTTCGCGGAGCGGTTGGGATCGTACTCGATCGCCATCACCGTCCCGGGCACACCGGACTTGTTCCGCTTGAAGTCTACCGCACGCAGGCGGCGACGATGGCCACCTCCGCGGTGACGCAGCGTAATCCGCCCGGTGTTGTTCCGACCGCCGCTCTTGAGGATCGCCTTGCTGAGCGCCTTCTCGGGACGCTTCTTGGCCAGACCTCGGCGATCCTGGCTGCTCATGCCGCGACGCCCAGGGCTCGTCGGCTTGAATACTCGAATCGCCATCAGACCTCTCCCTCGATCTCGTAGAACTCGATTGTGGCCTCCGGGTGAAGCGTCACGACGGCCTTCTTCCAGGCTGCCCGCTTACCCCAGATTTTACCCACGCGCTTCGGCTTGGACGGCATACGCGCCGTATTGACCGACAACACGGGGGCGCCGTGCTCTTTGCGATCCCACGTGCCAAAGAACAGCTGCTCAATGGCCTGTCGGATCTGAATCTTGTTGGACTCCGGGTTGACCCGGAAGACGACCTTATTGTCCACGTCCCGCTGGACGGTGGTCTTCTCGGTCACGACCGGGCGACCGATGATCTCGTAAATCGTTCCGCTGCTCATCAGGAAAGCCTCCCCTCAACCGCTTCGAGGCCGGCCTTCGTAATCACCAGCGTCTCGCAGTTGAGAATGTCGTAGACGTTCAGACCGGCGGCGGGCAGGTACTTGTGCCGGGCGAGGTTGCGCATCGACTTGTCGAGCGTCTCGTCCCGCGTACCGTCCACCACCAGCGACTTCGTCGCGCTCAGCGCCGTGAGCACGGCCGCAGCCTGCTTGGTCCTGATTGAGTCCAGACCAAAGCCGTCCACGACCTTGATCTTCTCGTCGCGCGCCATCTCGCTCAGAGCCGAGCGCAGGGCGCCTGCGCGCACCTTCTTGTTGACGCTGTGCTCGTAGCTGCGCGGAGAAGGTCCGTGGACCTTACCACCACCGACGAAGATCGGCGCCGCGTAACTTCCGTGACGCGCACGACCGGTGCCCTTCTGCCGGTAGGCCTTCTGCTTGACGCGCGACACGGTCGCGCGAGTCTTCACAGAGTGCGTACCCGCACGCTTCTTGGCCATCTGCCAGCGAACGACTTGCCAGTGAAGGTGGGGCTTGATCTCGGCGCCAAAGATGGCGTCGGAGACTTCGACCTCGCCGGCCACCTGGCCCTGCGCATTGTAGAGATTCAGTTTCATCTTGGGGCCTGCCTAGCTCTTGATCTCGACGTCCACGCCCGCGGACAAGTCCAGCTTCATCAGCGCGTCCAGGGTTGCCTGGGTCGGCTCGAGGATGTCCAGGATCCGCTTATGCGTGCGGATCTCGAATTGCTCGCGCGACTTCTTGTCAATGAAGGGGGACTTCAGGACGGTGTAGCGGTTGATCCGGGTCGGCAGGGGAATCGGGCCCGCAACGCGCGCCCCCGTCCTGCGCGCCGTATCGACGATCTCTGACGCGGACGCATCCAACAATCGGTAGTCGTACGCCTTGAGTTTGATTCGAATCTTGTCGTTCGCCATGACAGCATCTCCATTCTCGGACCCGGTCCCAACGGCGTTGATCCGCAGTCCGGAATTCGAAAGCCCGGAGGATCTACCAGAAGGACCTATGCCCGTCAACCTCCGTGTGCGATTGCCTCGCAGACGGCTTTGGGTGCGGGTGCGTAGTGTGCAAATTGCATGGAGTAGGTCGCACGCCCCTGCGTCATACTCCTCAAGTCTGTTGCGTATCCGAACATCTGCCCGAGCGGCGCGTGGGCGGCGAGAACCTGGACGGCTCCACGGGGATCCAGGCCCCCGACAGTCCCCCGCCGGGCGGTGAGATCACCGATGACGTCACCGGTGAACTCCTGCGGCACGACGATCTCGAGTGACATCACAGGCTCCAAGAGGACCAGACCCGCCTCGCGGGCCCCATCTGCAAAAGCCCGCGACCCCGCGATCTCGAAGGCCTGATCCGACGAGTCGACCTCGTGGTACGATCCGTCGTACGCGACCACCTCGACGTCAACCAGGGGATATCCGGCGAGCACGCCATTCATGGCCGCGCCGCGAACGCCCTTCTCAACTGCGTTGACATACTCGCGTGGGATGGTCCCGCCGACGATGTCAGACCGGAACATCACGCCGCTGCCCCGCTCGCCTGGGGCGAGCCGGAGTTTGACGTGTCCGTACATCCCGCGCCCGCCCGACTGCCGGATGAACTTTCCGTCCACATCCGAAGTGCCTTCGATCGTCTCGCGGTAGGCCACCTGTGGCGCGCCGATCCGGGCGCCCACCTTGAACTCGCGCAGCAGTCGGTCGCGGATGATGTCCAGGTGCAGCTCGCCCATCCCAGAGATCAGTGTCTGCCCGGTCTCCTCGTGAACCGACACGCGGAATGAGGGGTCCTCGCGCGCGAGACGTTGTAGTGCGATCGCCAGCTTCGACTCATCGGGCTTGCTGTCCGGCTCAATGGCGATCTGAATGACCGGCTCCGGGAACTGCATCGCCTCGAGGAGGATCGGATGCTTGTCCGCGCAGACCGTGTCGCCGGTGTGGGCGTTTTTCAGGCCAACTGCGGCGGCGATGTCGCCAGCAAACACTGCATCGATGTCCTCGCGGTTGTTCGCGTGCATCCGAAGCAGTCGTCCGATCCGTTCGCGCTTCCCGCGCGTTGTGTTGAGCACCGCCGAGCCGGCGGTCATCGCTCCGGAGTACACCCGAAAGAAGGTCAGCTGCCCGACGTAGGGATCGTTCATGACCTTGAACACCAACGCCGAGAAGGGCGCGTCGGTGCTCGGGGCACGTGTGAACACCGTCGGCTCGTCGTCGGAGACGGTGTCCGGGTCGAGGCCCTCCACCTCACCTACGTCCACCGGACCTGGCAGGTAATCGAGGATGGCGTCCAGCAGCGGTTGCACGCCTTTGTTCTTGAACGCGGAACCGCACAACACGGGCACAATCGCGCCAGACAGGGTCTGTCGGCGCACGGCCGCGCGCAGCGCGTCCTGGCTGATCTCCTCACCACCGACCACGAGCTCGAACAGCGTCTCATCGGCGGCGGTCAGTGCGTCGATCAGCTCCATGCGACCGAGCTCGACGTCCTCGAGGAGATCGTCCGGCACGGGCGCCTCGCGCCACCTGGCCCCCAACGTCTCGTCGTCGTAGAGCAGCGTGGTCTGCGTGATCAGATCGACGACGCCGCGGAAGTCGGCCTCGATGCCGACCGGTAGCTGGAGCGGCACCGGGTTTGCCCCGAGCCGATCGCGCATCATCCGCAGCACATAGTCAAAGTCTGCCCCGATCCGGTCCATCTTGTTGACGAACGCCAACCTGGGCACGCGGTATCGATCCGCCTGGCGCCAGACGGTCTCCGATTGCGGCTCGACGCCACCTACGGCGCAGAACAGGGCGACCGCCCCATCGAGCACCCGCAGGGATCGCTCCACCTCGATTGTGAAGTCCACGTGCCCGGGCGTATCGATGATGTTGATGCGATGATCGTCGCCGCCCCGCGTGGGGGTCCAATGGCACGTAGTCGCGGCCGAGGTAATCGTGATCCCTCTCTCCTGCTCCTGCTCCATCCAGTCCATCGTCGCGGCGCCGTCGTGCACCTCGCCGATCGTGTGGGACCTTCCGGTGTAGTAGAGGATCCGCTCGGTCGTCGTCGTTTTGCCGGCATCAATGTGGGCCATGATGCCGATGTTGCGCAGACGCTCCAGCGGGAACGGCGGGTTCACGGGGTACCTCTCTGAGATGCAGCGGGCCGCACCACAATTTGTGATACGGCCCGGAGAGACGAAGGGCTCGGACCCTGACGGGTCCAAGCCCTGCAACTGTCACTGAATCGCGGATGTCGCGGTTGCCCGCGACGGGGGAACGACTACCAGTTGTAGTGCGCGAACGCCTTGTTCGCGTCCGCCATCCGGTGGGTGTCGTCCTTCTTCTTCACAGCGGAACCACGGTTCTGAGCCGCGTCGGCGAGCTCGCCGGCCAACCGCTCCACCATGGTCTTCTCTCCACGACCACGCGCGTAGTTGATGATCCACCGACGGGACAGCGCGAGCCGTCGCTCGGTCCGGATCTCAACCGGCACCTGGTAGGTGGAACCACCGACGCGGCGGCTCTTGACCTCCACGCGCGGCTCCACATTCCGGAGTGCGTTCTTGAACACATCCAGCGCGGCGTCGTTGCCACCCTGGCGCTCAGCGATGATGGCAAGCGCTCCGTAGAGCATACGCTCCGCGGTGCTCTTCTTCCCATCCTCCATGAGGCAGTTGACGAACTTGGTGACTTCGCGATCGCCGAACTTAGGATCCGGCAGGACGATTCGCTTGGGTACTTCTCTGCGCCTCGGCATGGCGTCCTCCTACCTATTTGGGCCGTTTTTGGCCGTACTTTGAACGACCTTGACGACGGTTGGCGACACCAATGGCGTCGAGCGTTCCACGGATGATGTGGTAGCGGACACCGGGAAGATCCTTCACGCGGCCACCGCGAATCAGGACCACAGAGTGCTCCTGGAGGTTGTGCCCCTCACCGGGAATGTAGCTCGTGACTTCCATTCCATTGGTGAGGCGAACACGGGCCACCTTTCGGAGCGCCGAGTTCGGCTTCTTCGGGGTCGTCGTGTAAACGCGGACACAAACGCCGCGCTTCTGAGGGCAGGCCTTGAGAGCGGGGGCAGTCCCCTTCTTCTTGACCTGTTTGCGCGCGTGGCGCACGAGTTGGTTGATTGTCGGCATACTTACTTCCGCACGATTCGGACAGCTGCTGGGCCCAATGGCCCAGCGTTTCAACACCAGAAAATTTGCTCGTTCGAGCAAGGTCCGCGGAGTATACGAGTCCGCGTTTGACTGTCAACCCCTAGCTGGCCGCAGCCTCGGTCTCGTCGCTAGCGACTTCTTCGTCCGAGGGGTAGTCCACGGTCATCCGCAGGGAATGATACGCCTCAAGTCCCGTCCCTGCCGGGATCAGGCGGCCCATGATGACGTTCTCTTTCAGACCCCGGAGGTAATCGATCTTCCCGGCGATGGACACTTCCGTGAGGACCTTGGTGGTCTCCTGGAACGACGACGCTGAGATGAACGATTCGGTGGCCAGGGCCGCCTTGGTGATACCCAGGAGCAAGTCCTCGGCCACCGCGGGGGTCTTGCCGACGGCGATGAGCTCCATCGAGGTCCGCTCGAAGGTCTGACGGTCCACGTTCTGGTTGATCAGGAACTCGGAGTCACCGACGGTGACGATGCGCACCTTCTTGAGCATACGACGCACGATGGTCTCGATGTGCTTGTCGTTGATGCGCACACCCTGGAGGCGGTAGACCTCCTGGATCTGATCCACCAGGTACTTGGCCAGTGCCTTACGACCCTTGACGCGCAAGATGTCGTGAGGATTGACCGAGCCGTCCATCAGCGGATCGCCGGAGCGGACCCTGTCGCCCTCGTGGACGATGATGTTGCGCCCCTTCGGGATCAGGTACTCCTTGCGCTCGCCCACATCCGGCGTGATGACCACTCGGCGCTTGCCCTTGGTCTCCTTGCCGTACGCGACGATGCCATCGATCTCGGTGATGACGGCAGGATCTTTGGGCTTGCGGGCCTCGAACAGCTCGGCAACACGCGGCAGACCACCGGTGATGTCCTTGTTCTTGGTCGTCTCACGAGCGATCTTGGCGAGCACCTCACCCGCGGTGACCTCCTCGCCGTCGCCCACCTGGATGGTGGAGTTCACGGGGAGGTAGTAGCTGGCCAGCGTGGCCTTCTTCTCCTCATCGCGTATCTGCAGCTGCGGTCGGAAGTCCGTGTCGCGGCTGTCGATGATCACCTTGCGTGACAGGCCGGTCACATCGTCCACTTCCTCGTTCATCGTCGCGCCTTCGACGATGTCCTTGTAGCGCACGATGCCCTTGGTCTCGGTCAGGATCGGATAGGCGTACGGGTCCCAGCTTGCGAACTCGACTTCGCCTTCGATGACATCGTCCTCCTGGTAGAAGATCTTGGCACCGTAGACCAGCTGGTAGCGCTCGCGCTCCCGGCCTGTGTCGGGATCGACGATGACCGCCTCGCCCTGGCGGTTCATGACCACCCACACCGTGCGGGCGTTGCCCACCTCGTCGCGCTCGTGACGCTCGACGAGCTCCGCGCGGTCAAAGCGCAGACGCCCACCGTTGCGGGTCTTGTGCGCCGATTGCTCGACCGCCAGCGAACTCACACCACCGATGTGGAATGTGCGCATCGTCAGCTGCGTCCCCGGCTCACCGATGGACTGGGCTGCGATGACGCCGATGGCCTCACCGATGTTGACCATGCGGCCGCGCGCGAGGTCCCGACCGTAGCAAAGCCGGCAGATGCCGCGCTTGGCCTGGCAGGTAAGCACGGACCGAATGGTGACCGTGTTGAGCCCCGACTTGGCGATGAGCGCGACCCGCTCCTCGTCAATGGCGTCGTTCGCCTCCACGAGGATCTCGCCCGAAGCCGGGTCGAGGACATCGTAGAGAGCCACGCGACCCAGGATGCGGTTCTCCAATGGATCGATGATCTCACCGCCCTCCACGAGGGCGCCGAGGTCGATTCCATCCAGAGTTCCGCAATCGTGCATCGTGGTGATCGCGTCCTGCGCGACATCCACGAGGCGGCGAGTCAGGTAGCCGGAGTTGGCGGTCTTGAGCGCCGTGTCCGCGAGGCCCTTGCGGGCGCCGTGCGTCGAGATGAAGTACTCGAGAACCGACAGCCCCTCACGGAAGTTGGAGGTGATGGGCTGCTCGATGATCTCGCCGGACGGCTTGGCCATGAGGCCGCGCATTCCGGACAGCTGCCGCATCTGCTGCTTGCTTCCGCGAGCACCCGAGTCGGCCATGATGTAGATCGAGTTGAACGACGGTTGGGTCTCGTCGGAGTTCTCCATTCCGACCGCCTCGGTCGAAATCTCCTCCATCATCTCCTTGGTGACCGCTTCGGTGCAGGACGCCCAGATATCGACGACCTTATTGTAGCGCTCACCGTCGGTGATCAGCCCCTCAAGGCGCTGCCGGTCGATGTCCGCCACATTCGCGGCGGCGGCGTCCAGCAGCTCGCCCTTCCGGGCCGGGATCACCATATCGCCCACGGCGATGGAGATTCCCGCGCGGGTGGCTTGCTCATACCCCAGGGTACGCAGCCGGTCCGCGAGCAGCACCGTGTCCTTGTCGCCGCAAATCCGGTAGGTCATGTCGATCAGCTCCGCGAGCTGCTTCTTGCCCATGATCCGGTTGACGGCCTCAAACGACAGCCCACGAGGAACGACTTCCCAGAGGATGAGCCGGCCCACGGTGGTCTCGACAGGCTTGTCACGCAGGTACGTGTGCACGCCTTCGGCGGCGAGCGCCTCGTGCAGTGCCTCGGCCTCGTGCCGGTAGACGCCAGCCTTGAGGATAGCCCCCGGGTTGACCTTGGCGGTGGCCACCTCGTCGTCCGACAGCTTCAGCAGCCGTCGCACCGAGATCGCAGCCGCGTCCTTGTCGTCCACGCTCTCAATGGTCACGTCGTAGAACTCGCCCATGCGGACGCGGATCTCGGCGTGAATGTCGAGCTCGCCGGCGTCGTACGCCATGCGCACTTCTTCCGCCGACCCGAACAGCCCTTGCAGAGGGCGACCGTTCTCGTCCTCCTTGTAGTGGCCGCGGGCGTATTTGCGCAGACGCGTGATGTAGTAACAGCCCAGAACGATGTCCTGGCTCGGCACGATGATGGGTCCACCATTTGCCGGGCTGAGGATGTTGTTCGTGGACATCATCAGCACGCGGGCTTCCATCTGCGCCTCGATGGACAGCGGCACGTGGACCGCCATCTGGTCACCGTCGAAGTCGGCGTTGAACGCCGTGCAGACCAGGGGATGAACCCGAATGGCCTTGCCCTCGATGAGGACCGGCTCGAAGGCCTGGATTCCCAGACGGTGAAGCGTCGGAGCTCGGTTCAGAAGGACCGGGTGCTCCTTGATGACCTCGTCCAGGATGTCCCAGACCTCGGCCTCCTCACGCTCGACCCGCTTCTTGGCGGACTTGATCGTGTTGACGTACCCGCGCTCCTCGAGCTTGTTGTAGATGAACGGCTTGAAGAGCTCGAGAGCCATCTTCTTGGGCAGCCCACACTGGTGCAGCTTGAGGCTCGG
>CALBXO010000662.1 GCA_937890335.1 uncultured Pseudomonadota bacterium
CCCCGAGGAGCAGCAGGTGGCGTATGTCCTCATCGGCGAGGATGACGCTGATCAGGTTCAGGGAGGACGTGTCGGCCCACTGCAGGTCATCCAGAAACACGACCAGCGGGCGCTCCTCGGAGGCAAAGACGCGGAGGAAGCTTCTGAAAGTGTGGTTGAACCTGTTTCGGGATTCCGCGGGGCCCAGCGGGGTGATCTCCGGCTGCGGCCCGAGGATGAGCTCGACCTCGGGGATGACGTCGACGATCACCTGACCGTTGGGACCGAGCGCCTCTGTGAGTTTCGCGCGCCATGCTTCCAGCTCCTGGGCGCTCTCGCTGAGCAGCTGGCTGACCAGCGATTGGAAGGCGAGGATGAGCGACTCGTAGGGTATGTTGCGGTTGAACTGGTCAAATTTGCCGCCCACGAAGTAGCCACGACGGGCCACGATGGGGCGATGGATCTCGTTGACGATGGCGGATTTGCCAATGCCGGAGTAGCCGGCGACGAGCAGAAGTTCGCTGCGCCCCTGCGCCGGTCCGTTGCCCGCGACCCGGTCAAACGCGGCCATCAGGGTGGCGATGTCGTGGTCGCGCCCGTAGAGCCGCTGCGAGATCTGCAGGCGATCCGGGTGATCGCCGCGGCCCGGGACAAAGTCCTCGGGCTCCACACCGCTCTTGATCGCCTCCATGCAGGTCTCGAGATCCGCCAACAGGCTCAGGCCGGACTGGTAGCGCTCCTCCGCGGTCTTGGACATCAATTTCATGATGACCGCCGACAGGTAGGGAGGCACCGTGGGGTTCCTGGTGTGGGCGGGTTCTGGGCGCCGTGCGATGTGGCAGTGCACGAGCTCCAGGGCGTCCGTGGCGGCAAAAGGGAGAGTGCCGGTGGACAGTTCGTAGAGTGTGACGCCGAGAGAGTAGAAGTCCGTCCGGAAATCGATGGTCCGGTTCATCCGGCCGGTCTGCTCCGGCGAGACGTATTGAAGCGTGCCCTCGAGCGTTCCGACGTTCCCGGCGTCAGCGCGCTGGCCGGTCAGGACGGTGGAGATGGAGAAGTCCATGATGCGGGCCACGCCCGCCTCATCCAGAACGATATTGGACGGCTTGATGTCCTTGTGGATCACGCCCTGGGCGTGGATGGCGGCCAGTGTGCGGGTGACCTGGATGGCGACGTCGACGCTGGGGATCAGGCCGAACCCCACCCCCGGTGGGGCTTCGCGTAGCAGCTGGGCCAGCGAGGTGCCGCGGTGCTCCATGATGAGCGCGCCTTCCCCGGCCCGGATCTCAATGCCGAGGGGCCGGACAATGCCATCGAGATCGAGCTGACTGGCTACGGCATACTCGTGCTGCAGCATCGCGATCCGTCGCGCGACACCGGGGCCGGACCTGGCAATCTTGATCGCGCGTGCAGCGCCAGTGGAGGCCTCCTCCGCCAGGAGCACATCGGCGTGCACGCCCTGGTGGATCCGGCCTTTCAGGCGGTGATTTGCGATCTCCATAGCCGGCTCCTTTGTACCGACTTCTGGGGCTCGATGGGCCCCGTGGCGACGGTGCGTGAATTCTCAAAGGTTGCAAAACGGTTACACCCGCATCGCAGGTGTGGCAAGGGAACAGGCTCCTGTCCTCGCGGGCGGGTAAGCTTTAGACGGGTTCTTGACGCGCGGTGGGGTAGTGAAACAGACTTGGTCGACTCCAATCGCCGACCCGCCCCGCAGGAGCTGCGCGCCCTGGAATGACCGACTCTGAACAACCCGTACGTGTCGCCATCATCGGCGGCGGTTGCGCAGCCATGACCACGGCGTTTGAGCTCAGTCGCCCGGAGCACGGTGGCCGGTACGACGTCACCGTGTACCAGATGGGCTTCCGGCTCGGCGGCAAGGGCGCCTCTGGCCGTGGGGTCGCGCAGCGCATCGAAGAGCATGGGCTGCACCTCTGGATGGGGTTTTACGAGAACGCATTTGCGCTGATGCGCGAGTGCTACGCGGAGCTGGACCGCGACCCGGAGACGTGCCCGATTGTGACGTGGCGCGACGCTTTTGAGCCCGCGCCACACGTCGCGGTGGTCGATCGGTCCCCCAATGGGGACTG
>CALBXO010000663.1 GCA_937890335.1 uncultured Pseudomonadota bacterium
TGCAGCGTACGCGACCTCAACACCAAACCCGCACCTGCGGCCGACGCCAACAAGGGATCGTGGCTCGACGGTCTGTGCGCAGAGGAGGCGCCTGAGGTCGATCCGGCCAATGCGACGCCCGAGGTGGAGCAGCTCGCGTGCAACGACGGCCTCAACGCCACGCTGTGGGTGCAGACCTCCGCCGAGTACGACATGCTCGCTCGCCAGAGCTGGTTCCTCGCGGAGCGTCAGCTTGAGCTCGCCCTGAAGGATCGCAAGTGGAGCGCAGCCACGGAGCAGGGCGAGAAGTTTGGCAAGCTCACGCCGGCGGTCATCGTCGATGTCGACGAGACCGTGCTGGACAACTCGCGCTACCAGGCGCGGCTGGCCAAGAACGACGAGAGCTTCCACCCCGACAGTTGGGCGAAATGGTGCGATGAGAAGCAGGCTACGGCTGTGCCGGGCGCGCTCGAGTTTGCGCAGTACGCCGCCTCCAAGGGCGTGAGGATCTTCTATGTCACCAACCGGACGAACAACCTGGAGGAGTGCACGCGGTCCAACCTGCAGGCGCTGGGCTTTCCCCTGGATGCCGACACCGACACGATCCTGACGAAGTCGGAGCGACCGGAGTGGACCACCGACAAGGGCACGCGGCGCACGTTCATCGCCACGGAGCACCGTGTGCTGCTGCTCGTTGGTGACCAGCTCGGCGACTTTGTGGACGGCAGCAAGTCCTCGGTGACGGAGCGCCAGGCCACCATGGAGCAGTACCTGGAGTGGTGGGGCACCCGGTGGATCGTGCTCCCCAACCCGTCCTACGGGCACTGGGAAGGGGCGCTGTTCGGGCACGACCACGGCCTCGATGTGCGCGCCAAGAAGACCAAGAAGTTCAACGCGCTGCGCCCGTAGCGGCAACGCCCGCCCGGTGTACCCCTGGTCGCGTTGCGGCCGTGCCGGCAGTTGCGCTGCCTGTGGCGGGTCTCCTTGCTCGTAATCTCCGCGCGGAGTAAAACCAGTGCGTGAGATCTGCATTGGAGTTGGGGCTGTGCGCGCTGCTCGTGTCCCTCGACGGCGACGTGCCCATGTTCGCCGTGCTGGACGAACCGGGAAGTGGCCGGCCGCCCCGTCTGCCATCGGACCGTCTGGACATTGATGGCGACGAGACGCTCGAGCTCGCGGTCCGCCGTCAGGTCACGGCCCATCTGGGCATCGACGTGGGCTACGTCGAACAATTGTATACGTTTGGTGATCGGGACAGAGACCCGCGAACGGCGCACGGCTGGCCGCGGGTTGTGTCTGTTGCCTACCTGGGTCTGGTGCGGGGCACGCCGACGCTGACGCCGGGCGCGAGGTGGGCGCCGCTGTACTCGCACCTGCCCTGGGAGGACGCGCGCGAGGGGGTGAGTGTCCTCGCAATGCAAGCCCACGGCGCCTGCGCCGGCAGCGGTCTCGGCGCAGGTCCACGATCGCGGGTGGGCGCTGACGGGCACGGCCTGGAGGAGCGGGCGGCGATCTCGTTTCCGATGGCGCCTGGGAAGTGGGACGAGTACCGGGTCCTGGAGCGCTACGAGCTTCTGTACGAGCTCGGGCTCGCTGCGGAGTCAGGGGGCGCGGGCGACTACGGACCCCCCCTGGCACTGGACCACCGCCGGATTCTAGCGTCGGGACTCGGCAGGCTTCGTGGGAAGTTGAGGTACCGCCCGGTCGTGTTTGAGTTTCTGGAGGAGACCTTCACACTCTTCCAGCTGCAGCGCGTGGTCGAGGCCATCGCTGGGGTGCGTCTGCACAAGCAGAACTTTCGACGCCTCGTGGAGCGCGGCGGACTTGTGGAGGCAACCGGCGGCGTGGATCGTTCCACAGGGGGCCGGCCCGCGGCGTGCTTCCGGTTTCGGCCTGAGGTACGGTTTGAGCGTCAGGCGCCGGGGATCAGCATCCCGAGGGGCGGTTGACGCAGGTAATGCTCATGCTTAGAACAAGTAACGAACAGAAGATGATGCTCACATCGAGCACAAGGGACATACCATGACCGCAAGCACCCCCGAGTGGACCCCGGCGATCGAGCGTGAACTCGCTCCGCTCTACGACCGCGTCAAGCACGTGATCCCGTCGGTGGAGTGGCCCGTTCACGGCGCCTACATCGCCGCCATCAACGCGCTCAAGAAGGAGCGCAACGCCATCATCCTCGGCCATAACTACATGACACCGGAGGTGTTCCACTGCGTCTCCGATCTGGTCGGCGACTCGCTCGCCCTGGCGAATATGGCCGTCGAGGCCGAGGCGGACATCATCATCCTGGCGGGTGTGCACTTCATGGCCGAGACGGCCAAGATCATCAACCCAGACAAGACCGTGCTCATCCCCGACCTGCGCGCCGGCTGCTCCCTGGCCGAGTCCATCACGGGCGCGGACGTCCGCCTGCTCAAGCAGAAGTATCCGGGGTGTCCCGTGGTGACCTACGTCAACACGAGCGCGGATGTGAAGGCAGAGACCGATGTGTGTTGCACGTCGAGCAACGCGGTACAGGTTGTAGAGTCGCTCGACGCGGACCGCATCATCTTCCTCCCGGACGAGTACCTTGGAAACTGGGTCCAGACCCAGACCACCAAGGAGCTCATCCTTTGGCAGGGCCACTGCGAGGTGCACGAGCGCTTCACCGCCGCTGAGCTGCGCGACTACCGCACGAGCCACGATGGCATCGTCATCCTGGCGCATCCCGAGTGTCCGCCGGAGGTGTTGGCGGAGGCTGACTTTGTGGGGTCTACCTCGGGGATGATCAACTGGGTCAAGGACCGCCGTCCGCCGCGCGTCGTGATGGTCACGGAGTGCTCGATGAGCGACAACGTCGCCGTAGAGTGTCCGGACGTGGAGTTCGTCCGCCCGTGCAATCTGTGTCCGCATATGAAGCGCATCACGCTGCCGGCGATTCTGCGCTGCCTCCAGACCCTCGAGCATGAGGTGACGGTGGACCCGGAGATCGCCGACCGGGCGCGGGCCAGCGTCGAGCGCATGCTCGCGGTGGGCCGCGGGCAGTGACCTATCGGCAGCTCGCCCGCGCCGCCGCCGACGGCGACGCTGACGTGGTTCGCGCGCTGTTGGCCGGTGGCCTGCACCCCGACGTGGCGCCCCCGGGGGGAGGGCGAAAGCGTGCGCTGCACCAGACTTTGACTCACAAAGGCCCAAAGGGGGTCGGGCACCAGGAGTGCGTGCGTCTGCTCGCCGGAGCTGGCGCCGATCTCGCCAGAGAAGGCCAGTTCCAGGTGTTGTCGCCGCTCCGGCTGGCGGCCGCCGGGGGGCACCTGGCCTTGATCGAGACGCTCCTGGACGTCGGCGCGCCAGTCTCGCCCTGTGATGCCGCCGCGATTCATCACCAGGGACCGCCGACAGGGGATGACTCGGAGGGGCGGTCACCCCTGTGCGCGCTGGCCGCCTCGCGGCTCTGGCATCGCGATCCTGCCGGCGCGGAGCGGACGGCCCGGCAGCTGCTGGCCGCGGGCGCGACTGTGGATGCTCCGCTGGACCATCCCCGCGTTCGCCCGCTCTGGTGGCTGGTGGCCTGGGGGCGAAATCCAACTCTCCTGCCGCTTTTGCTCGATGCGGGTGCAAGCCCCCTTGGTTGCCTGGCGGACGCTGCGTACATGGGACTGGATGGGTTCATCACGACGCTCGTGGCCCGAGGCGCCAATCTCGAGGAACGGACTGCGGCGCAATTGACGCCGCTGCTGCACGCGCTGGTGTTCAAGCGCTACACGAGCGTGCCGCTGCTGCTCGAGCTCGGGGCGGACACCGCTGCGGAGACGCCGCGGGCACTGGACGCCCTGGCGGTCGCGGAGCGGACCAAGGCGCCAGCCGACATCATCGAGCGCCTGTCTCGTTAGTGCTCCCGACCCCGGCGCGACGGGGCGGCAACTGGACCTGACGGCTTCCTATTTCCCCGGCTTGCAGGCCCGCTCTTCGCCCGCGTCACAGGCGCGGCGGTAGAGGGTCTTGGCGCGGGCGGGCGTCGCATCGACGAGCGCTTCGGCCAGCCGGAAGCAGGCCTCGGGGATGTCGGCGTCGCAGCCGGTCTCAAACAGCTCGACCACCCGCGCGCGGCTCTTCTTGTCGTCCTGGTCCGTGCTGAGCTCGATGAGGTGTCCGAGGTAGAAGCAGCCCTTGGCGCTTCCGAGGTCACAGGCCCGTCCGTAGAGGGTCCCGGCGCGGTCTTCATTCTTCCCAACCCCGTCTCCCTCGTGGAACATGATGCCGGCGTTGATGCACCCGCTGGCGTGCCCGAGTTTGCAGGCGCGGTCGTAGAGTCCGCGCGCCTTGCCCGCCTTGCGCGCGACCCCCTGGCCGTCGTCGTACACCAGACCAAGCCGGGTGCAGGAGGTGCCGTCGCCGGCGTCGCAGCCGGTGCGGAGCAGTGCGATGGCCTTCTCGTTGCCCTTGCCCCCTGTGACCTGTGCCAGCCCCTGGCACCCCGCGGGGTCACCCCCATCGCAACCGCGGCCAAAAAACTCTTTGGCCTCACCTCTGGGGATGCCGCCGCTGCCGGTCCGGGCCATGGTCGCCAGGTTGGTGCAACCGCGGGCCACCCCCGCGTAGCAGCTCTTGCGGTAGAGGTCAGCGGCGCGCATTTCGTCCTTGGGAACCCCCTCGCCGGCCTCGAGCAGGACACCCAGGTTGCTGCACGCAAATGCGTCGCCGCGCTTGCAGCCCTGCTCGTAGAGCGCCGCCGCCCGCGCCGGGTCCTTGCCGGTTCCGCTGCCGCGCGCGAACCGCCCGCCGAGCTCTGTGCAGGCCGGCTGGTGGCCCTTGTCGCACGCCTGGGTGAAGAGCTCCGTGGCACGGTCCGGGTCCAGGTCCACGCCCTCGCCGGACGCGTACAACAGGCCGAGGTTCAGGCAGCCAGCCGGTCCTCCGGCGCTGCAGGCGCGCTCAAACAGCTCCCGCGCCCGCTTGATCGACTTGGGCACGCCATGGCCGAGGCGGTGCATGACGCCGAGGTTGCTGCACCCGCGGAAGTCCCCGGTGTTGCAGGCTTGCTCGTAGAGACCGATGGCGGAGTCGTAGTTGATCACCACGCCCCGCCCCGTCTGGTACATCACGCCGAGATTTGTGCAGGAAGGGCCGTCCCCGCCGTCGCAGGCTTTTCGGTAAAGCGCGGCCGCGCGCGTCTCGTTGCGCTGTGACGGGGGCGCCTGTTCAAAGCTGACCGCCAACTGCCGGCAGCCGGCGAGGTCCCCCGCGTCACAGGCGCGCTTGAACAGGGAGCGGGCCTTTCGGGCGTCGCGGGTCTCGTAGAGGGACCCCAGGTAGGTGCACCCGGCGGCACAGCCCAGGTCGCAGGCGCGGGTGAACAAATCCTCGGCGCGCCGGGGATTCACCGGGACCAGGTCGCCCTGCGCGTACACCACGCCGAGGTTGACGCACCCGGTGCCGAAGCCGCCGTCGCACGCCTTCACGTAGAGAGAGATTCCCTCCTCGACGTTCCGGGGGACTCCCTCACCTGCGACGTAGAGCACGCCGAGGTTGGCGCAGGAGGGCAGGAATCCCGCGTCGCACGCCGTCGCGTACCAGGCCGCTGCGCCCTCCTTGTCGGCCAGCACCCCGATGCCCGCGTCGAAGGCGTACCCGAGGTAGCCACACGCTGCCGGTGATCCGAGCTCGCAGCCTCGCTGAAACAGCTCCGCGGCCGTGTCCGGCGCCTTCTTCACGCCCTTGCCGCGGGCAAAAAGCATCCCAAGACCCGCGCAGCTGGCGCCGTCACCGCCGTCGCAGCCCTCGCTGTAAAGCCTGGCCGCGCGGCTCGCGCCGCCGTCCACTTTGTCCTGCAGAATCAGGAGGCTGAGGTTGCGGCAGGCGACAAAGACGCGACCCTCGCACGCCTCCTCAAACAGGGCCGCCGCGCGTTCCATGTCCCGCTCGACGCCCAGACCTC
>CALBXO010000664.1 GCA_937890335.1 uncultured Pseudomonadota bacterium
CCCCCGTCGCCGCAGCTTCCTGGCGTTCCGTCTCGGTCAGGTCCTCGGACGCCTCGACGCGCCCGACGAAGAGGTCATGACCGCGTACCGCACCAGCTACGAGGCCGGCAGGGACCGCCACGAGGCGCTGCTGGAGATGTCGCAGGTCGCGATGCGCATGGGCGATGTATGGGAGGCGATTCGGTGTCTGGAGGCGTTCATGACGCTCAGCACCGCCGTCGAGTCCCGCGTCGTGGCAGGATTGGAGCTCGCCCACCACTACCTGTCGCAGTGGGAGCCGCCTCTGCGCGACCCCGGCTACGATCCGTACGCGGGTGGTGCCGAGATCGACACGATGGGCCCGCTGGGTCGCAAGGCGCTGGATCTACTCGGGCGTCTGCGCGAGGAGGCCCGCGGCACCGAGCTGGAGAACCTGTGCGCCAGCAAGCTTGCGCACGCCGTGGCCAAGGTTGGCTCGCCTTACCAGGCGGTGACCCTGTTCCAGGAGGTCTTGTCCGCGGAGTTTGACCTCACGCAACTGGAGGACAACCTGGCGTTGGCGCAGCTCTACGCCGGACCGCTGTCAGACCCGACGAGCGCGGCGCAGATCCTCTGGACGGCGCTTGAGCACTGCCCGGATAACGATCAGATCGTTGAGCGTACACTGGCGGCGAGCCGGCGTGCGGGAACGTTGGCCGACACCACGCGCCGTCTGGAGCGGACCGCCCGCATGGCGGCGCCCGAGGTCCTCAGCGCTTCCAAGCGGCGGGCCCTGCTGCGCCGCGTAGCCACCATCCTCAGCGACGAATTGGGGCGGTTCAAACAAGCGGCGGCCATCTGGGACGAACTCGCCGACGGCGCGGTCACCCCCGCGGAGCAACGCAAACTGCGCGTCCGCGAGGCGGGTGCGCTGTCCAAGGTTCCGGGCCAGGAAGCCGAGTGCCACAGCTTGCTGCTCAAACTGCAGCGGCAAGATCCCTTTGATGCCACGGTCTACCGCGGTCTCGAGGCGCTCTACGACGACCTGAACGACTACAGTCGCCTGCGGGTCGCCCAGCAAGTTCGTTACGTCGTAGACCGCGAGGCGGACATCGACCGCCACGACATTGGACGCCGCAAGGTCCAGCCCGGTCGGGTGTTTGAGGACCAGATCCTCCAGCGCCATCTGGTGCCGCAGGGGCTTCAGGGCGGCATCCTGGACGTTCTGCGTGCGCTCGAGCCGCTGGCTGCCAAGGTCTGGGCAGAGCGCCTGCCGGCCATCGACGCTCTTGGAGGCCGCAAATGGCGCACCTCCGATTTTGGCCAGGTGCGGGAGTTTGCCCATCTGGCCACGGAGACCTTCGACATCCAGAAGGTCAAGATCCACCTCGGCGAGGCTGGACCCGGCAAGCCGCAGGTTGTCGGCAACACAATCTGGTACCACCGCGGGATGTTCGAGGAGACCTCGGCGGAGGTCGCGCGCTTCCTGGCTGGCTACGGCGCAGGGCTCGCCTGGTCTGGTGTGGGAAGTCTCGTCCATCTCGACGGACGCGATCTCTGGCACCTGCTCGAAGCCGTGCTGATCAAGCAGACGGGCGCGGGCCTCACGCCGGTCACGGACCCGGCGAGCATGGAGCTGGTGGACCGGATCAGCGGGCCTTTCATCAGCGGCATGCGCCGCAAGGTCGTGGAGGCCGCGACGCCGCGGTTGGACATCCTGAGAACGGCCTATTGCGAGGCGTGGCCGCAGATGGTCGAGGAGCTCGCCGTGCGCGCCGGGCTGGTGCTTTCGGGTCACCTGGCAGGGGCGGTTCTCGCCGTGCTGGCCGGACGGGAGTGGCGCGGCCATCTCCATGATGCCCCGACCCAGGACTACATGCGCGGTGTCCCTCAGATTGCCGAGCTGTTGCGCTTCTGTCTGGACGACGACTACTTCGCCCTGCGATACAGTTGTGGTCTGGATACGAAGGCCCCACGCATCGGGTAGGTTGCGAGGGGCCGCGCAAGCAGGTCACGTTGCAATCCCTCAAATCGATGCTCGCCCCCAAAGTGGTCGCGGTGGTCGGCGCAAGCCGTCGCCGCGGTACCATCGGGGCTGAAATCTTTGGAAATCTCCTCCGCTCCGGGTTCACGGGAACGGTCTACCCGGTCAACCCCGGCGCCGTCGCCGTGCAGGGCGTGCGCGCCTGGCCCGACATCGCGAGCCTTCCCGAGCCGGTCGACCTCGTGGTCGTCGCCGTGCCGTCTGACGGCGTGGAGGCCGTCATCGAGGCTGCCGCCGCAGCTGGGGCCGGCGCCGCGGTCATCATCAGCGCTGGGTTTGCGGAGGCCGGTTTGGCCGGGAAGGAGCGCCAGGACCGTCTCGTTGAGGTCGCCCGCGCCGCCGGAATGCGTTTGTGCGGGCCCAATTGTCTTGGGATCATCAACGCCCACGCGGACGTAGGGCTCAACGCGACGTTCGCGCCCGTGGTGCCCACCCATGGACACCTGGGGTTTCTGAGCCAGAGCGGCGCCCTTGGGGTCGCGATTCTCGCGCACGGCGCCGAATTGGGTCTGGGGATCAGCACCTTTGTCTCCGTGGGCAACAAGGCCGACGTCTCGGCCAACGATCTCCTGGAGTATTGGGAGTCGGACCCCGACACGCACGCTGTGCTCCTCTATCTCGAGAGCTTCGGCAACCCTGGCAATTTCATCCGCGTCGCGCGCCGGGTCTCGCGCCACAAGCCGATCGTTGCGGTGAAATCCGGGCGCTCCGACGCGGGGCGGATTGCCGCGAGCAGCCACACGGGCAGTCTGTCGGGGGTCGACATCGCCGCGGATGCCCTGTTTTGGCAGACGGGCGTCATCCGGGTGGATACGCTCGAGGAACTCTTTGATACGGCGATGCTCCTTGCACACCAGCCCGTGCCGAAGGGGCGCCGCGTTGGGATCCTCACGAACGCCGGCGGGCCGGGAATCCTCGCGGCGGACGCGTGTGCCAGCCAGGGGCTGGAGCTCCCCGCGTTCTCGACCGCTCTGCAGGCCAATCTGCAGTCGTTCTTGCCCCCAGAGGCCGCCGTCCGAAATCCCGTGGACATGATCGCGAGCGCGACGCCAGAGGCGTTCGAGCAAGCCGTCCGGCTCGTCGTGGCCAGCGGCGAGGTGGACGCGCTCATCGCGATCTTCGTGCCGCCGATCATCACCGACCCGCAGGACGTCGCGGACGCCATTCACCGCGGCGCGGAGGGCGCGGGGTTGCCCGTGGTCTGCAACTTCCTCGGCGCAAAGGGCATCCAGGGCACGCTGCCCGCCTATACGTTTCCGGAGTCCGCGGCGATCGCCTTGGGGCGGGTCGCCCGGTACGGCGAGTGGTTGCGACGACCGCTGGGTGAGGAGCCGACGTTTGGGGACGTGGATCCGGAGCGTGCCCGCGCGGCGCTTGTGGGCCAGGAAGGTTGGGTCGGTCCGGAGCAGGTCGGAGAGGTGATGGCCGCGTATGGGATCCATGCGCCGCGCTCCATCCTCACCCGGACCGCCGAGGAAGCCGCCACCGCCGCCCAGCGGCTCGGCTTCCCAGTGGCGGTGAAACTCGTTAGCCACACGCTCACGCACAAGAGCGATGTAGGCGGCGTTCGTCTCGGTCTTCGCGGGCCCGAGGAAGTCTTCGATGCCTTCTCGGGCATCCGGGCCCGACTCGATGCCATCGGCAAAGCCGAGCAGATGGATGGCGTGCTCGTGCAGGAGATGATCGAGGGGGGCCACGAGGTGATCGTGGGCGCCAGCATCGATCCGGCGTTCGGTCCGGTGGTCATGTTTGGGCTCGGCGGTATCCACGTGGAGCTGCTGCGCGACGTGTCGGTGCGCGTGCATCCGCTCAGAGACATTGATGCGCAGGAGATGGTCGCGGAGATTCGTGGCGCACCTTTGCTCACCGGGTACCGGGGCCAACCTGCCGGAGATGTGGACGCGGTCAGGGCGCTCTTGCTGCGCGTGAGTATGCTGTTGGGCGACCTTCCTGAGATCGCCGAGCTGGATCTGAACCCCGTCAAGGTTCTTCCGCCGGGGCAGGGCGCGGTGGCAGTCGATGCACGGATCCGGCTGCGGGAACCGGTTTCACCTTGAACTGAGGGTCCGCCGCGTGGTATCGGACGCGCCGAGTCGCGCACTTTTCGGAGGCACATGGAGCACTCCATCCTCGTTGACGGTGTCATCGACGGCCGTCAGGCCGCACGGATTGTCCGCGCGCGCGTCAAAGAAGAAGTTACTGAGCTCAGGGCGGAGGGAATCCATCCCCGCGTGGCCTTCGTTCGCGTGGGGGAAGACGCCGCAAGCGAGACGTACGTCCGCGCGAAGGCGCGGGCCTGCGGGTGGGTGGGGGTGCGCAGTGAGCACATCCACTTGCCGTCGAACACCACCCAGCAAGACCTCTTCGCGACGATTGACCGGCTCAACTCGGACAACGATCTGGACGCGCTGCTCGTGCAGTTGCCACTTCCCGACGGGCTCGGAGGCCGCCAGGTGCTCAACCGCGTCGCAGTGGACAAGGACGTGGACGGGTTTCATCCGGAGAACCTCGGCGCGCTCGTCGCCGGCTGTGGCCCGCTCGAGCCGTGTACGCCCTCCGGGATCATGCGCCTGATCGAGATGCTCGGCGTCGATCTGCGCGGCAAGCGTGCGCTGGTGGTGGGTAGGTCCGTGATTGTCGGGCGTCCGATGTACAACCTCTTGGTGCGGGGCCACGCGACGGTGATGTGCGCGCACCGACACACACCTGATCTGGCGTCGCTGGTCGCGCAGGCGGACGTGGTCGTCGTGGCCACTGGGGTGACCGGGCTCATTCGCGGTTCCTGGATCAAACCCGGCGCCTATGTCTTTGACGTGGGAATCACGCGGCAAGCCGACGGTTCACTGGCCGGGGACGTCTGCTTCGACGAGGCCCGCGGGCGCGCGGCGGGCGTCACGCCGGTGCCGGGCGGCATCGGGCCAATGACCATTGCGCAGCTTCTGTCCAACACCCTGACTTGTGCCAAATTGCGGCGCGGTCTCATTGAGCGGACCATCCACCGCGCCTGAGGAGGCACCATGTCCGACGCCCCCCTGCAACACGTTCCCCTTCATGATCGGCACGTGGCCGCCGGCGGACGGATCGTACCGTTCGCGGGGTTCGCGATGCCCGTCCAGTTCGCCGGAATCAAGGACGAGCACCTCGCCGTCCGCGAGCGGGTAGGTCTGTTTGACGTGAGCCATATGGGCGAGATCCGCGTTCGGGGACCGCGCGCCGTGGAGGTGGTCAATGGGCTGATCAGCCAGGACATGAGGGCCACAAACAGCGGCCAGGCTCGCTACGCGATGCTGTGTTTTGACCACGGCGGTGTGGTGGACGACCTGCTCGCCTACAAGGTCAGCGATGAGGAGCTCCTCCTGTGCGTGAACGCCACGGGACGCGACAAAGACTTCGCGTACCTGACCCAGCACGCGGGCCCAGGCGCCGAGATCACCCAGGAGTCTCACCAATGGGGCCAGCTGGCGCTTCAGGGACCGCGCGCGCCCGGGCTCCTGCAGACGCTGACCGACACCGTGCTGGACGGCATCGAGTACTACCATTTCACCCATGGCGACGTGGCCGGCGTGCCGTGCATCATCAGCCGCACCGGCTACACCGGAGAAGATGGGTTCGAGCTGTACATTCCCGTGGATCAGACGACCGTGGTCTATGACGCCATCGTTGCCGCCGGGCCCGAGTTCGGGCTTGCGCTGTGCGGCCTCGGGTGTCGGGACACCCTGCGGCTCGAGGCCAAAATGCACCTGTATGGCCAGGACCTGTCCCCGGAGATCAATCCGGTGGAGGCGGGGTTGAGTTGGGCCGTCAAGCTCGACAAACCTGAGGATTTCCCCGGTCGCGCCGCCATCGAGAAGATGAAGGCGGACGGTCCGCCGCGCCGACTGCGGGGCTTTGTGCTCCAGG
>CALBXO010000665.1 GCA_937890335.1 uncultured Pseudomonadota bacterium
CCGCGGTTGCGGCAGGCCTGCGCCGAAGACGAGACGACAGCGACGCTTTTCGACATCGCGCTGCGGCTTGAGGGGCTCTACCGCCACGCCGGTATCCACGCCGCCGGTGTCGTCATCAGCCACAAACCGCTGTGGGAGACGGTGCCGGTCTGTCGCGGCGCAAACGAAGAGCTCGTCACCCAGTACGACAAGAACGATGTGGAGGCGGCCGGCCTCGTCAAATTCGACTTCCTGGGGCTCAAGACCCTCACGGTCATCGACACGGCTGTGCGGCTGATCAACGACGAGCGCCGCCGCAAAGGCGAGCCCCTCTTTGACATCGCCGCCATCCCCATGAACGACGCCGCCGTGTTCAAGCTGATCTCGAGCGGCGACACGACGGGCGTGTTCCAGCTGGAGTCGGAGGGCTTTCAGCGGCTGCTTCAGCGCCTCAAGCCCGACCAGTTTGAGGACATTGTCGCCGCCGTAGCGCTCTACCGTCCAGGCCCCCTGGGCGCCAAGATGGACCAGCTCTACATCAACCGAAAACACGGTCGTGAGGCGGTGTCCTACCCGCACCCGTCGCTGGCCGGAGTCCTCGAGGAGACCTACGGCACCATCGTCTACCAGGAGCAGGTCATGAAGATCGCCCAGGTGATGGCGGGGTACACGCTGGGTGGCGCCGATCTTCTGCGGCGCGCGATGGGCAAGAAGAAGAAGAAGGAGATGGACAAGCAGGAGACCCTGTTTGTCGAGGGCTCCGCGGAGCGCGGAATCGACCGGGCGAAGGCCAAGGAAGTCTTCGAGCTGATGGCCTACTTCGCGGGCTATGGATTCAACAAGTCCCACAGCGCCGCCTACGGCCTGATCACGTACCAGACGGCCTACCTCAAAGCCCACCACTCCGTCGCGTTCATGGCGGCGTTGATGAGCTGCGACCGCGACAACACCGACAAGGTCGTGCGCTTCATTCAGGAGGCGCGCAACATCGACGTTCACGTGTTGCCACCGTCGGTGAACGAGTCGGGGCTCGACTTTGCGGTGGTCGGCGACAAGATCCTGTTCGGGCTCGGCGCCATCAAGGGCGTTGGGAGCTCGGCGATCGAGGTGGTGCTCGCCGCCCGCGACGAGGGCGCGCCGTTCCGATCCCTGTACGACTTCTGCGAGCGCGTGGACCTCAAGCGGGTCAACAAACGGGTCGTCGAGGCGATGATCAAAGCCGGAGCCTTTGACGACATCGGTCCCAACGGGCCGCAGACCGGCATCCTGGCCCTGGCGAGCGCCCGCGCGGACATGATGGGGGCGCTGGATCCGGCGATGAACCGGGGCAATAAGGCCCAGGCGGATCAAGCCAGTGGGCAGTCGTCGCTCTTCGGTATGTTCGCCGCCGCTGCGCCCGTGGCCCCGCAGGACTTCTACCCGGAGTGCGAGCCCTGGCTGGACAGGGATCTTTTGCGTTACGAGAAGGGCTCGATCGGCTTCTACGTCACCGGCCATCCTCTGGACCGGTACGAGCAAGAGGTCGAGCTTTACACGACCAAGAACACCGCATCACTCAAGCTGTTGTCCAACCGCGAGGAGGTCTCCATCGCTGGCGTGGTGACCTCGATCCGGGAGCGCACCACGCGCAAGGGCGACGGACGCATGGCGTACGTCCAGATCGAGGATCGGCACGGGCAGGTCGAGGCCATCTGCTTCTCCAATGCCTACGAGGAAGCCGAGGAGGTGCTCAAGTCCGATGTGCCGCTCTTGTTCAAAGGCACGATCGCCATCGAAGGCGACGAAAAGCTCGTGCACAAGATCCGGCTCAGCTCCGCTACGCGCCTGGTAGACGCGCGCAAGGAGAAGATCGGTAAAGTGCTCATCGAGCTCAACGCGGACGGACTGGACCGGAAGAAGATGACGGATCTCGCCGCCGTCTTGTCCCAGTTCCCAGGTACATGCACCACGGAGTTGAGCCTTCGCGTCGTGACCCCCGAAGCCAGCGGGCGCACCCACATCGTGCTCCCGGAGACCTACAACGTGGACCCAACCGATGACATGCTCATCGCGGTGGAGCGCTTGTTTGGTGACCGCGTCGTCCGCCTCTACTGACGGGCCTGCGGCCTACCAACTCGTCAGCGGCAGACGGACGGTTGGGTTCTTGGGGGCCGGGGTTGTCTCGTCCCCAGTCGCGAGCACGATCGCGAGTACAGTCCCGGCTGTGACGGCGACGACGCCGGTCCAGAACCACCACTTCGTGTAGAATGGCTCGACGGCGGGCAGCAGCTCGAGCGCGACGTCGACGTCGTATTCGGCGCCGGCGAGCACATCGAGCATGAGTTCATGGTTTCGGTACCCTGGCAGGACAAGGAGGAGCCGCTGTTGCCCCTCCGCGATGTCGCCGTCGAACGGAGTGTCACCGAGATACACGCCTTCCAACGTGACGCGCGCGCCAGCAGGCTCGGAATCCAGGCGCAAAACACCTGCGACGGGGATGAGGTCCGCCTCGATGCGAAACGTCTTGCGGCTGCGGGGAATGTCGACGGTCTCGTAGAAGTCGGCGTAGCCGCGTTTGACGACGCGCACGACGCGTTCGCCGGACTCTACCCGCACCGATTCTTTCATCGGCGTCTTGCCGATGTGCTCACCGTCGATGTAGACGTCGGCGCCCTCAAGGACGCAGTCGACGATGACTTTCGTGGCACGCGCGCGGCGTGGAGCGGCGCAGGCGCTGGGTGGGACGGGGAGGACCAGTTCCGCACCGACGAGGGTCACGACCAGCGCAGTCGCGAGGGCCGCTCGGAGCGGGGCGCTCACTCGGCGCGCTTCTCGCTCAACACTTTGCGGATCTTGAAGCCGAGCTCGTTGAAGTCGAAGGGCTTGTCCACGTACTCGTCCGCGCCGTAGAGGGGGCTGGTGAGTTCGTTGACCGTAGCACCGATGGCCGTGAGCATCACGACGCCGATGTGTTTGTACTCGTCGTGGGTCTTGATGTACTTGCAGACTTCCCAGCCGTTGAGCTCGGGCATCATGACATCCAGAATCACCAGGTCGGGCTTGTTGACGATGACGCTCTCCAGCGTCCGGGCTCCGTCCTCAGCCTCGATCAGATCGCACTTCATCGACGACAGATGCGCCTTGAGAAGCTTGCGAATCTCCGGATCGTCGTCGGCGATGAGGATGATGGGGTTTTCCCGGTCGTCGGGCGTGCTTTCTGCCATCAGAGTTCCTTGCTGAGCTTCTTGGCCTTTTTGTGAACGTCGGAGCTCTCGGGGAGCATGCCGACGATGCCGTCGCAGATGCGCTTGGCTTTCACAGGGTCAGATTTCTTGGCGTTGACGGCGTCCACGTAGAGCGCGCGGGCCTTGGTCTCGAGTTGTCCCAGCAGCTGTCGGTTTCCAGCGTGGTTGGGCTTGTACCGCAGTACCCGCTTGCAGTGGAATCCCGCCCGCGGAAAGTTGGAGCCGTTGAATGACGCCCGCGCCAATTGGTAGTGGCTCTCGGCCAGTTTGGCGGTGATGTCTCCGCGATAGTAGCCGCCGCTGACGGACTTGTCGAGCGAGAGTGCGTTGGTCAGGGACTTCTGCGAGCTCTCGTGCTGGCCGGATGCGTAGGCGCTGCTGCCGGCCTGGTAGAGCTTCTCAAATTGCTTGATCTTGCCCGCGAGGGACTTGGCTTTCTTCGCGTTGTAGCCCTCGCTGTTGGCGGCGATGCCGTTGAAGTAGGTGACCGCCTCCGCGTAGCGCTTGTTCCGGTAGAGCGTCAGACCGGGGGTGAAGTCGGCGACGACCGAGGAGGTCTTGGCCGGTGTCTTGTCCTCCTTGCCCTTGGGCGCTTCCTTGGGTTCCGGTTCGTCGTCGTCGTCCGGTTCGACGGCTGCGACCACGGCGGGCGTCTTGTCCGCCTTGGGACGCTCGGGTTTCTCGGCGGCGTCGTCGTTGCGAGGGCGTGCTGGTCGGTCGGCACGGGCGACGGCAGCCGGCGGGCGTTTGTAGGTCTCCTTGGGAAGCTCGTCGATCCTCTTGCGCAGGTCCAGGGCGGGCTGGTAGCCGGGCTTGGTCGTGAGGGCCAGAGTGATCTTCCGGTCGGCTTCGTCGTACGACTTCGTTTCGAAGTCCTTCTGGGCTTTGTCGACCAGCTGACCGGCGTACTTGCCCTTGGCCTCGGGAATGGTCTGGCGCGCCTCCTCGTAATACGGCGAGCCGGAATTGACCGTCTCAAGCTTGGTGATGGCCTCCAGGTAATCCCCGGATTTGAGCAGCGCCTGTCCCCGCTCAATGGCCTTGGCGTTTTTCTTCTCTGCGCGCACCCAGTCGAGCTTGAGCTCGGCGTCCTTGCGAACCTGGAAGGTGCGCTCCTCCTTGGCGATCTCCATCGCGAAGGTAAACTTCTCCTCCGCCTTCTCCCACTCCTTGTTCTTGGTGTGGGAGATCCCCTCGAAGTAGTACTCCTGGGCCGACTTGGCCGCGACGGCAGTCTGGCCTTTCTGGGAGTCGAGGTAGATCTTGGCCCCGACGACCACGGCGAGCGCGAGGAACACCAGGGCGACTGCCGCGATGACCAGCGAGAACAGGATGTTGGTCGAGCGCGCCGGCGGTGCCGGCTGCTGGGCCATCGTGAAGTGCGTCTGGGTGGCGTTGCTGCCGCCGCTGCCGTAGCTGGGCACGGCCTGCGTCGCGGGGGGCGGCATGGCCACCTGTTGCGATGCGCGCGACGGGGCCTCGGACGGGTGGTAGGTGATCTTGCGTTCGCCGGGCGAGCGCGACGCACCCGGACCCGTGATCACAAACTCAAGCACCGTGCTGCCGATCTCGATCCGGTCGCCGCCGAAGAGGTCGGAGTCCATCACGCGGGCGCCGTTGAGCTTGGTGCCGTTGCCGCTGGACATGTCCCGCATTCGGAACGAGCCGTCGGGCTGCCGGGTGATCTCGCAGTGTTGCCGGCTGATGGCGATGTCCGGCACAAGGATGTCGTTGTTGGTCCCGCGGCCGATCGTAATCCGGTCCCGCGCGAGCAGGTATTCCTTCTGCTGCCCGCCGCCCTGGACGATGTTGAGTTTGGCCCGTGTGGGCTCGTCGTCCATCGCGGACACGAAGATCTGCGTCTTCTCGTTCGCGAAGGCGGGGTCCACTTCCGCCGCGGGGGCCGCTGGGGCCGCCGGGGCTGGCGGTGCCGGTGCCGGTGCCGGCGCGGAAGCTGGGGCCGCGTGTTCCGACTTTGAGCTGCCGGACAGCGGCGTGCCGATGGGGGCGGAGTTCTTTTCCACCTGCCCACCGAGCACCGCAGCCCCACCCATGATCGGTCCGCCGGATTTCGGCGCTGGCGCCTTGGGGGCGCCGGCGAGGACCTGGTCCGCGTCCAGAGCTTCCGTCTTGTCCTGCAACGCGGCTGCGATGGTGGAGAAGTCGATCGCTTCTGTCTTGACCGGCTCGTGGACGTCCTCGTCGCCGGTCTCGGCTTCGTCATCGTCGTCGACCATCAGGTCGGAGATGTCGAGCGTAATGGTCTTCTCGCGCGGCATTTTATTGCCGCCCTTTTTGGATTTGGCAGAGCTGTCGCTCTTGCCCTTGGCGTCAAGGGCGGCGAGACGCGACAACAGATTGGGATCGACGGTGGTGTGTTCGGATGCGAACCCCGCGTCGTCCCCTCCCCAGCCGTCTTCCAACAGCTCGCTGTCGTCGGCGCCCTGACCCTTCTCAGGTTCGGTCATCGAGAGTGTTCCCAGACGTAGAGGATCTCGGCACGTTGATCAGGTTAAAACCGCTCAGATTGGTTGTCAAACTCGTGAGCATCGCAATCGACGGGCCGGAGACAGTGGATGTGGGAGCACGTACTGCACCCACGGGGCACCCATAACCAAACTCAGAACATCCTGTAGCTGATTCCCGCTGCGGTGGTGACGCCATTGCCCACCGCCACGGAGAGGTCCAGCGTCAGCCCCTTGCGCGGCACGATGTGCAGCACCGTGCCGAAGACACCGAGGCTGTTGGAGATGGGCTCCACCGGGTTGGACTCGTTGAATTCGTAGAACGGATGCAGGACCAGATCTCGCCCGATGTTGACGTACAGATGATGTTCGTAGTGCAACCACGTTTTTTCCCGTTCGCCGGGGAAGAACGAGCGGGCGCCTACGTCGCGACCAAAGCCGATGCCAAAGACCACCCTCTGGACGGCGTGTTTGAGGTGATTGACGAAGGTGCTCAGGTCCAGGCTCACGTCCACACTCAGGTCGACCCGGAGCGGATTGGCCATGATCCGACCGGACTCGGACAGGACCTGTGCGCCGCTGTCGGGCCGGAAGTTTGCCCAGTCGACCTCCAGCTCCAGCGCGAGGTAGTCCCGCTGGTCGACCCCCTCCACGACGCGAAGGCCAAAGTCGCCGCCGTACTCCTGGTAGTTGAGCAGGGCGTCTTGCAGTGTTCGGGGGCGCAGGTAGACCACGCCAAAGTCGAACATCAGCTCCGCCTCGATCAGGTGAAACGCGTCGAAGTTGTCGGTCCGAAGAAACCGGTACCGGCCCGTCGCCTCGCCGGGGACCCGCCGGAGGCTGGGGGCAGGCAGCTCACTCTGGTTGCCCTGAAGTGAGCCGATGATGTCAATGAACCACCCGGTGGCGAACAACGTGCCGCCCAGGTGCCCCACGCCGACTCCGACGTCGTTGAAGGTGGAGGACTCGTCGCTGGCGGCGACGATCACATAGCCCACCAGACCCAGCGCCAGGCCGATGCCCTCGCCGAGCAGCAGGTCCCAGCCCGTCTCGGCGTCGCCCGAGTAGAAGTGCCCAAAGCCGTGGAAGACGAGCCCGGGCCCTGCGGCGATGGCCCCTGCCGTCGCCGAGCCCTGGAAGGCGCTCCGGGATTCCCATTCGAACTTCGCCTCGCGAAGTTCCTCCGTGTTCATCTCAGCAAGGCTCTTGCGGCGAACCTGCGCCATGGGCTGGGCGCAGGTGGCAAGGATCAGGACCAGGGTGGTCCACGTGACCGTGGCTCGCAAAGTCACCGCTCCGGCATGGGGGCGAACGCGCCGTTGGTTACGGTGACCCACACCGCGGGCTGGCTGATTTCACCGGAGCCGGCGATCTCCATGGGCCCTGACAGACCTTGAAAGTCGCGCAGCTCGGCCAGGGCCTCGCGGACCTCGGTGGGCGATCGGCGCCGCAGCCCGAGCGAGACGTGCCGAACCAGCCGCAGCGCGCCGTAGGCGTAGGCGGCGAACACGTCTGCGTCCGTCCCCATCAGTCCACGGTGCGCGGCGACAAACTGCTGGTTCGCGGCGCTGTCGGACAGCGGGGACCAGGCGGCGATGATCTGTGCCCCGCTCGCGTAGGTTCCCGCGTCCCGAAGCAGCGCCTTGTCCTGCCATAACACGTTGCCAAGACAGACGATGGCGTGACGCTCATCGGCGTCGGGGAAGGTCGCGCCCGGCGGCTGGCACCAGAGCTTCTCCGCGGCTAGAAACGGCAGAATCAGGCTGACACGGCTGGCCACGTCCGGAATGAAGACCGCGTCCACGCGCTTGCGGGCGAGCTTGGCGGCGACGTTGGCGAAGTTGTTGGTCGCTGGGTCGTAGGAGATGGTGACCACCACCTGTACGCCCTCGCGCTCGGCGGCCCGCGAGGCAGCCTCCGCCAGATCGCGACCGAGCGGCCCCTCAGGGTGCAGAATTCCCAGCCGTCGCGCGCCCACACTGTGGGCGCGGTCGACGAGTGCGTCCACCTCGGCGCGGCTGTCTACGAAGCTCCGGAAGACCATGTTGCCGCGCTCGACGACTCGGGTGTCGAGCGTCAAGGCGATGAGCGGGACACCCAACGCCTGCGCGCGTTCCGCGGCGGCGTCGGATTCGCGATCGTCGAGGGGGCCGATGATGGCGACGACACCCTGAGCGTGAAGCCTGTCTACACCTGCAGCCGCGCCGCCGGGTGTGCTCGTCGTGTCCTGCAAGATCAGGGTCGAGCGGCCCACAGAGGCCGCGTCGAAGCTGCCCTGCGCCAGCAGCACTCCGCCCAGGGCCCGGGCTCCGACGCCGCGCGCCCGACCGGACAACGGGAGGAGCACGCCGATGCGCAGTGGTCGTGGCCCCTGCGCTTGCGCCAAACGCGCGCTGAGCAGCTCGGCTTCACCGGCGGCGTCGATCCGCACCAGCGCGGGGGCGGTCGCGGCGAGTCGCTCGCGCACGGCGTCGAGCTCGTCTTCGCCGGGGGACTGACCGAGTGCGCGCCGCACCAGGGTCGCGCCCGCCAGCGCGCGCAGAAAGTCGTCGTCACTGTCGGCGAGCGACTCCAGAACGGACGGCGTCGCCGCGGACAGTGCGCTGGCGCAACGCGTCCGCGCGTAGATTCGGTCGTCTGGGTCTCCGAGCTGGAAGGCCCAGCTGAGGGCGGTGGCGGCTCGTGGCAGGTCCTCGGTGGCCAGAGCGCCCTCGGCCAGCAGGATCATGGCGGGAGTGCGATCCCCTGGGACGACCAACCAACTCGGCCGCGTACCGGGGTAGCGCGCAGCCATTGTCGCCGCGGCGCGGCTCGGATCGCCAGCGTCTGCGATGCGGAAGCTCGCGTACGTGGCGGCCGCTTGTCGGGCGGGGAGCGGCGCGTCGGGATCGTCGGCGATCGCGAGCATCGCGGCGGAGGTCGCCGGGGTCGCAGGGGCGGCCACCAGGGCCATGACCCGCGCGTAGGGCTCGGCCGCAGGGTGCGTTGTTCCCACGCGGTCATAGGCTGCGCGGGCGTCGGTGTCTCCAGCGACGAGCAGCTCAGCGGCGGCCTCGAGGTCGGCTCTGGCTTCGTCGTCGAGTTCGTCAGGCGTGGTTGGGTCGCCGCCGATTCCGGCGCCGTCGAGTGGATGCGTCGGCGTCACCGGCGGGTGGCACGCGGCGACGACGAACAGCCACAATACCCATTTCATGGCGCGTTTTTTCCCTTTGCTGGCGAAGCCTTCGGCGCTTCATCTACTGAAGCGTTTGTGGCGACCAGAAAGATTCCCATGGCGACCACACCGGCCACGAGAAGGGCGATGAGCGCGGCTCCGAGCCACCAGGACCACGGAGTGGCCTCCGGCGTCTCGACGGTGGTTGCGGCGGGCTCTTTGCCCGTGGGCAACAGCTTTGTCTCGAGCTCGGAGATGTCGTGGGAGGCCCCGACAACGACAGGGGCGGCGCTGAGCGCTGGCATCGATGTGGTGGCTTCCGCCGCATTCGAGGCGCGCGCCAGGGTCTGTGCGGTGTTCGCGTCCACCATCTGGGTGTCCAGAAGGTCCAGGTCGACGCCGTCCAGCGCGTCGCGGCCGAGGAAGGGGCCCAAGAGTTTTCGGACCTCCAGCATATTGGCCGGGCGGTCGGAGGGCTTCTTGGCGAGCAGCTTGTCGATCGCCGCGCTCATCTTCGGGCTGACCGGCGCCGGTAGCTTGCGCGTGTGCAGGGGTTCAGGCGCCTTCTCCAGGTGCATGAACAGCACGGCGATGGGACCGTCGGCGACGAACGGAGGCTCGCCGGCGATGAGCTCGTAGGCCATGGCGCCCAGGGCGTAGACGTCGGTGCGTGGGTCGGGCTCCTGTCCTCGGATCTGCTCCGGCGCCATGTAGCTCGGCGTGCCCATGACCTTCCCGGTGGCCGTCAGGTTCTGTCCGCTGCCCGCGATCTTGGCGATGCCAAAATCGAGGACCGTCACGTGCACCTCGCCGTCCTCATTGCGGTTTACGAACAAGTTTGCCGGCTTGAGATCGCGGTGAATGACGCCCTGAAGGTGTGCTTCGGCCAGTGCTGCCGCGGTCTGGTCAACCACGGAGATGGCGTCCCGCAGTGACAAGCCCTCCGCCTTGATGAGGTCGTCGGCCGGCGAGCCCTCCAGGAACTCCATTGCGATGAAGAGCTGGCCATCGTCCGTTTTCCCGAAATCGGTGAACCGGATGATGTTCGGGTGGGCCAGGCTCTGGAGGACGCGGGCCTCGGAGAAGAAGCGGCGCACGGTGCGCTCGTCACCGCTGATGTCGCGGTGGAGTACCTTGAGCGCGATGAGCTCGTTGGTGCGGGCGTCGAGAGCCTTGTACACCGTGCCCATGCCGCCCTCGCCGACGGGCTCACGGACCTCGTACCGGTCCGAGATCGTGCTTCCCTCGAGCGTCTGCTCGTGCACAGCCTCGACCTGGACCGAGATGAGCAGCTCGCCGTCGTACAGGCAGGCATCCACGCTGTCGTCAAAAAAGGAGTTGCACTTTGGACATCGGCGCATTGGACGGAAGGTAACACAGGGTTCCGGCGCGTGATAGAGTCATCGGCGGCGCCAGGACGTCCACTTGGTGCGTGCGCGCGAGACGGCGTGGCATCCGGTGCCGGCGATGACCGCGCCGTCGTGGCCGGTGTCGGATCGGGCGCCGAACCGGACACGGGGGGCCTGGTCCAACTCGATGCCGTTGACCCGGACCCGGACCCGCCCTTCACCGGCAGCCGTACCGGCGGTGACGGGGATGTACCAACTGGTCTCGTCCCGAAGATAGGCCTGGCCAACCCACGCCTCTCCCTTGTCGGCGACGATCTCCACCTCCGGCGTCCAGGGTGTTCGCAGTGGCAGGCCATCTTGCCCGGCGGCGCTGACGACGACGTACGCGGTGGACTTTGGCCCCAGGACGTCGCGCGTCACCGACACACGGGAGGCGTCCACGCTGAGGGCGGATTGGGCGCTGGACTCCTGCGCGTCCTGCGCCCGCCCGATGTCCAGCTGACCGAACCCGCGTCGCGGGTCCCAGGGTGCGCCATCATTTCGGGTGGTGCTGCGCAGGAGGCCACCCACCTGTTCGGAGGTGAGGGTCGGATCTCGGGCCAGAAGCAACGCGGCGGCGCCGGTGGCGAACGGAGCCGCCATGGATGTCCCAGAGGCGACGGCGTGTTGTCCGTCGGGCAGCACGGGGTCAAAGCCGCGTTCGACGGACAGTTGGTACAGGCTGGCCGCGCTGCTGGCCGGGTTGGCGTCGCGGGACATGGTCGACGCGACCACAAGGCCGGGCGCGAGCGCGTCGGGCCTGGGTCGTCCGTCGAGGGTCGGCCCCGTGGCCGAGAAGTCTGCGGGGGCGCCGAGTGTCAGGGGCGCGTGCATGGGTCCCGACAAGCTCGGCCACTGGTTTCGGGTGATCATCGCGCCGATGGCGATCGCCCCGCGGGCCGTCGCCGGCACCGTGAGCCGTACGTCGGTGTCCAGTTGCTGGACAAAGCGCGCCCCGAAAGGGCCCGCGCTGACGACCCAGCCGTCAAAGCAGCCCTCGCCGCCGCTCAGGTGTACCGTGTAGTCACCGGGCAGGAGCCCGCCTCCCTCCGGGGTCTGCAGAAAGACGGTCACCTGGGCCAGGCCCTCGCCACCGGCACTGTGGGTCAGGGCGAGGATGCCGTCGGTAGGCGAGATTTCCCGTACGGACTGACCGAGGGCGGCAGGTTCTGTCCTCCTGCCGTCGGGTCCCTCCAGCCAGGCCGTGGTGGTCGTGCCGGGTCCAACGACGGGTCGGTCCTCGATGGTGTACCAGACCTCGATCATGGCAAACCCCTCGCCCGCGGTCTCGCTGACCCGAATGGGCACGGCGACCGACCCCAACGGACCCGATACGTGCACGTCGCGGTCCCCGTCGTTGCCGACCGCGGTGACCAGCACACGTCCTGGCTGTCCGCTGAACCTGTCCTCGAGCGCTCGCTCGAACAGGCTCGAGCCGTCGTGGGGTCCGCTGTGGCCGCCGAGGCTCAGGTTGATCACCAGCGGGCTGCCGCGGGCGGTGGCGCGGTTCAGAACAAAGTCCACCCCCAGAAGCACGTCGGCCTCCTCGAGGGAGAACGTGTCGTCGCGGCTCGCCCGGACTGCGATGAGCGTGGCGTCGGGCGCGACGCCGTCGGCCGCGAGGCTCGTGTCTGCGGCTCGGGCAGCGGCGATCCCCGCGACGTGGGTGCCGTGGCCCACTCGGTCGCGCGAGGCGATGGAGTCCGGGTCGTCGATGGCTGCGGCGAGCTCGGCCTGGCTCCAGATCGCTGCGTCGAATTCGGCCAGATCCGGGGTAGCTTGCGCGCGCGCGGGTAGAGAGACGTCCATCAGCCAGGCGACTCGTGTCTGGCCGTCGGTGCCCCGGAAGTCGGGATGGGCCCAGTCGATGCCGGTATCCACGATGCCAATCACGACTCCCTGCCCACCGCCGTCGCCACGGTCGATCCACTTGGCGGGGACAGACACTGCGGGGAGGGCCTCCGAGAGGGCGAGTCGAAGTGGAGCGGACAACTCGATCGCGTCCGTTGCTGGGTGGCGGGCGATGTCGGCGAGCTCGGCCAACGATCCCTCGACCACCAGGACCCTGCCATCAATCCGTGCGAGCGCGCGATGGCGGCCGGGCAGATCGCCGGCTGCGGCGTGCAGGATCTGCAGTCGGTGACCTGCGGTGCCGGGCAGCGCCTGCGCCGAGATCTCGGGGCACAGCCCCAGCCCGACCAGCAGTGCGAGGCCGGGCAGCCCGAGGCGTCTCATTTCCGCAGCTCTTCGACGAGGAGATCGCTTGCCCGCACGGTGCGGCGGTAGAAACGCTCGCGGAGAGTCCGCTGCTCGAGGTCGCTCAGATCCCCCTTGGAGCCGGTGCGCCGGCGGCGATCGGAGATCGCGTGGTACAGGGCTACGGCGGCGGCAACGGACACGTTGAAGCTCTGTGCAAACCCCGCCATGGGGATCTTGAAGTTGCCATCGGACAACGCGAGCATCTCGTCACTGACGCCATCGCGCTCGGTGCCAAACACGAGCGCCACCTTCCCGCTGAAGTCGATCTCTTCGATGCTGCGCGACTCGTCCAGGTGCGTCGTCAGCAGTGTGTAGCCCTCTGCTTTCAAGTCGCGCGCGCACGAGGTGGCATCGCCGTATCGGTGCACATCGAGCCATTTGTGGGCGCCGATGGAGACCTTGCGGTCGCATTTGTAGTTGGGCCCGGTGATGACCAGGTTGACGCGCTGGATGCCGAAGCCGTCGCAGGTCCGCATGATGGCCGCGGCGTTCGCCTGGTCGTAGAGGGACTCGAGCACCACGGAGACTCCGTAGGTGCGCTCGGCGATAACGTTCTCAATGCGCGCGGCGCGGCGCGCGCTGATCATCGGATACAGGGCGTCGATGATGCGCTGGTCACCGGTCCCGATCATGGTGTCGTCGTTGGCGGCGATGGTGTCCTCAGCATTCCAGAGTCACTCTCAGATATCTGAGCCAGCGCCGGGGCGCAAATGCAGCGGCTGGAAGTGTCGACGCCGCTACGGCGGGATCGGTCGATCTGGCACACCGGTTGCTCTAGTCGTGGACAGCACAGGTTGGGGGCGCGGGCCTCACATCGAGTCAAACGAAACTGCCCGCACTGTTTCCCGAGGCCCCCCCCCGCCCTGCGTCAATTCCCCAAACATCATCCACGAGCGCCGCGCATGCGGGCGGCTCTACGTCGATCAGGAAACGCCAGAAAAGGGGTTGCGCACGGCGACCTGTTGCTTTATAGAATCCGTCCGCGCAAGCACCCGGAGGGGTGGCCGAGCGGTTGAAGGCACCGGTCTTGAAAACCGGCAAGCGTAAGCTTCGTGGGTTCGAATCCCACCCCCTCCGTTGGGGTGGACCCATGATCGGTGCCGAAAGTATGTGGCAAGGCCACGGGGAGAGGTGGCCGAGTGGCTGAAGGCGCTCGCCTGCTAAGCGAGTATGGGTTAATCGCCCATCGAGGGTTCGAATCCCTCCCTCTCCGCTCGACAGGATGCACCCGTAGCTCAATTGGATAGAGCAACGGTCTACGGAACCGTAGGTTTGAGGTTCGAGTCCTCACGGGTGCGCTGAAGCGAGGTTGCCTCGCAACACGGAACGACGGTCCATCGGGCCGTCGTTTCGTCTGTGTACTATGAGTCGTCGTATACGTCGTCATCCGGAGTTCATGCGCATCGCGCTGGAGCTCGCTGCGGAGGCGGCGCAGGCGAACGAGGTCCCCGTTGGCGCGATCGTGGTCTCCGAAGGCCAGATCGTCGGGCGGGGGCGCAATGATCGGCAGCAAAGTCACGATCCGAGCGGACACGCTGAGATCGTCGCGCTCCGGCAAGCGGCCACAGCCGTCGGAGCCTGGCGAATTCCCAAGTCTACGCTCTACGTGACGCTCGAGCCGTGTTTGATGTGTGCGGGAGCGATCCTGCAAGCCCGCATCGAACGCGTCGTGTTTGGCTGTCGGGACCCAAAGTCCGGTGCGGTTCGGTCGCTGTACGCAGCGCTCGAAGATCCCCGCGCCAACCACCGGGTCCAGGTGATAGAAGGCGTACTCGAGGAAGAGAGCAGGGAGATTCTCCAGGCGTTCTTCACGAGATTGCGCACCGGGGTGGACAAGACCGACAAGGATGTCGATTCTTAGCCCCGCCGGAGAGGTGGCCGAGTGGCTGAAGGCGCTTGACTCGAAATCAAGTTCACTCTTACGGGTGACGGGGGTTCGAATCCCTCCCTCTCCGCTGCCCCTTGCTGTTTGGGGCAACGCCTGTTAGACGCTTCTGGGTCGAGTTTGGACTACGGTCCTACCTCGTCACAGTTGTCTGATGGCAACACAGATCGCTCCGAGCGAAGATCCAGAAACGGGGGGCACTCCCGAGCCACTGGTCTTCGACACCAGGAGAGGTGACCGAGTGGCTGAAGGTGCACGATTGGAAATCGTGTGTGCGTTAATAGCGTACCGAGGGTTCGAATCCCTCTCTCTCCGCTAGTGGCTCTACCGAGGGCCGCATTGTGGGGTCCCCAATGGGCGTCCGGATACCCCGTCAGACCCTGACAGGAGCAGCGGACCTAGGCGTACCATGTGGGGGCTCCACAATGCGGCCCTCGTCTTTTCTTGGTGAAGAACGTGTCTGAAGTCGGCCACATCTTCAGGTGGGATCTCGACAAGACCTACCTCGCCACGGATTTCGACACCGCGCTCGACCTCCTCAAGACGTTCCGCCAGACCCCAGACGACAAGCGCAATGTGCCAGGCTCCGACGCCTTGCTGCGTGCGGTGCTCGTCCCGCAGGGGAACCGTGTCCGTCACGTGACTTTCATCTCCGGCTCGCCGCAGGAGATGCGGGAGGTGCTGACGCGCAAGCTCCAGATCGACGGCATTGAGCCCGCGCACTTCGTCCTCAAGCCCAATCTGCAGAACCTCTTCAAGGGGAGGTTCCGCGCGCTGCGGGGGCAGGTGGGGTACAAACTCCACGCGCTGATGACGCTGCGCAACCGCGGTCCCATCGCGCCTGAGACTCTGTTTGGGGACGACGCGGAGGCCGACGCCTTCATCTACTCACTCTATGCGGACATCGCCGCTGGGCGAGTCGGGCGGGAGCTCGTCAAACAGGTGCTCGCCAAGGCCCGCGTCTACGACGACACGGCGTCGCAGATCCTGGACATGATCCGCGCGTCGGAGATTCAGGACACGGCCCGCCGGATCTTCATCAACCTCGACCGCCACACCCCCACGGGCAATTTCCGGCCCTACGGCGGTCGCCTCGTGCCGATCCACAACTACTTCCAGGCTGCGATCGTCCTGTATGGCGACGGTGTGCTCGACGCGGCCGATGTGTTGGGCATTGGCATCAGCATGAACCGCAGCCACCAGTTCACCCCGGCGATGCTCGCCAACTCGCTCCAGGATCTCATCCGCCGAAGGCGACTGTCCCCGGCCACGGCCCAGAGGCTCGCCGAGGACCTTCCGTCGGTTCAGGTCTCCGACGAGGTTCCGCGCGACATGACGCCAGACGCCTTCGTCCGTGAGTTGGGACAGCGTCTGACGGCGGGTCAGCATGCGGCGGTGACGTTGCTCGGCGACACCGGTGTTCCCGACTATCTCGCGCTGGTCCACTGAGAACGGGCTGACACCCCTGCGCGGGTGACGCCGGGTCGGTCTCTTCGTGCCGTGCGTCCCCGATGTTACTTTGGCCGCCATGAAGACCGAGATTCCGCGCACGCGAGAGATGATCGAGCGTCTGGTGGCCAGCCCGAGCGTGAGCTGCCACGACGCGCAATTCGACAGCGGCAACCGTGCCGTCATCGAGTCGCTGGCGACCTGGGCTGAGGGGCTTGGGTTTGCGGTGGAGCTCATGGAGCTGCCGCACCACCCGGACAAACTCAACCTCATCGCGCGGCTTGGCACCGGGCCCGGCGGGCTTGTGCTCAGCGGGCACACGGACACCGTGCCGTGGGACGAGGGGCGCTGGCAGTCCGATCCCTTTGCGGCCACGGAGCGAGACGGGCGGCTGTACGGGCTGGGCACCGCGGACATGAAAGCGTTTCTGGCGTTGGCGCTGGAGGCGGCTTCCGCGTTTGATGCCGGACAGCTCACAGCGCCGGTCACCCTGCTCGCCACCGCCGATGAGGAGTCCACGATGGCCGGGGCCCGGGCGATCGCAGTTCGGGGGGAGTCCCTGGGCCAGGTCGCTGTGATTGGGGAGCCCACGAGTCTACGGCCGATTCGGATGCACAAGGGCATTTTGATGGAGTTGATTCGGCTCACGGGCCGGTCAGGGCACTCCTCCAACCCCGCGCTGGGAGTTAGCGCGTTGGAGGGCATGCACGCGCTGATGACGGAGCTGCTCGCGTACCGGGACGAGGTACAGGCGGCCCATAGGCACGATGGGTTCGACGTCCCGTACCCGACGCTGAATCTCGGCGCGATCCGCGGCGGGGACAGCCCCAACCGCATCTGCGCAAGCTGCCAGCTCGACATCGACATGCGGCCGGTTCCGGGGATGGACGTTGCCGGCGCGAGGCGGCAGCTGCGCGCGCGACTTGGACCCGTCGCGCAGGCGGCGGGGTGCCAGCTGGAGTTCAGTGAGCTTTTCAGCGGCGTCGATCCGCTGGAGACGCCGCCGGACAGCGCGCTGGTGCGCGCCATGGAGGAGATCACCGGGCATGCAAGTGGATCGGTGGCGTTTGGTACCGAGGGGCCATTTCTGGCGGCGCTGGGGATGGATGTCGTCGTGTGCGGTCCAGGGTCGATCGACCAGGCGCACCAGCCCGACGAATACCTGCTGCTGGCGGACCTGGATCCTTGTGTGGATCAGCTCCGGCAGCTCATCTCTCGGTTCTGCACAGCCTGACGTGAGCTGCGCCGCCTCACGGAGTCTGGGCTGGATTTACAAGTGGAGCGCCACAGGGACCTCGGACGCCTTGTGGATTCCGTCTGCGTCGACGTCGATCATCCAGAAGTACGGCGCGTGCCCCGACCTGCATCCCATCGTGGCCGAGGGGGCAGCCAGGAACAGCGGCGAGTGCGCCGGATGAAAGCGGTACCCGAGGTGGCGGTGGCCGTTGAGCACGGCCTGGAAGCCCAGCGCGTTGAGTGTATCCATCACCCGCTTGGCGTTGCGCAGCTTCATGCCTGCCTGGATGGGCGTAGACCCGATGACATCCGCTGGAGGGTTGGCGATGTGGTGGTGCAGGCAGCAGATGCGCACGCTGTCGTCGCCGCGCGCGTCAAACGCCCCGGCCAGCTGTTCGAGCTCGTGGGCGAGGACCTCACCCGAAGCGCTGCCGGGGATATTGGGCGGGTGGGCGCTGTCCAGGCATGCCAGGACCACACCTTCGCCCAGATCGCGGATGAAGCTGGTGGCCATGGGTTGGCCGATGCGCTGGGCAAACGCCCCCCATAGCCTGCGCTTCTCAGCGACGGTTTTGCGCAGCGCCTTGGTCGTGACCAGGGGCGGTGACGCGTAGATGTCGTGGTTGCCCGGGATCACTACCAGGCGCCTGTCCGCGACGAACGTGGCGAGCGCCGTCTCGAAGAGTTCAAACCCCACGGCATCGTCGGTCAGATCCCCGGTGATGAGGACGTACTCCGGGTCCAGTTCCAGCAATTGGGCGGCGACCGCGCAGAAGCGTAGGTTGTTGTTGGCCGGGTTCTCGGCCAGCAGAGACTTGAGCTCCGCTGCGTCTGGCAGGTCCTCCGCCAGGCTCGCCGCGCTGCTGCGCTTGCGCACCTGCATGCTGTGCACGAGCTCGTCGATCACGGCCCCTTCCGATTGGCCTTTGAACTTGATGGTCTCCAACACGACGCCCTCGTCGTCGACGAGCCGGAAGTGGTCCAGGCGCTGGAACGTGCGGCCCGCGGCGCGCTGCATCTCGATGCGCCAGCCGTCGCTGTCCTGGATGGGCTCCCAACCGTCACCGGCCTCGCGGATCAGCCCGCGCGACTGTGTCAGCGTAGCGCCGAGGCGGGAGACGTGGACGTCGCTGAGGTGCGCAATGCGCATGGATCAACCTCCGCCGAACGGGCGCGGGAAGAGTTTGGCGGCCAGGGCGCCCAGGTCCTCGCGCATGCGTGTACGAAACGAACGGCGCGGATCACGTTCCCGGATCTCGCGCAGCTCCTGGATGCCGCACTCGACCTCTGCCTTGATCTGCTCGCGCAGGCTCCAACAGGTGTCGTCGTCCGTATGTTTCCCACTCAGATCTTTGGTCGAGATGGCAGGGCGGAACTGGAAGTAATAGCGCTGCGGCCTCGGAAACATCGTGGGCCCGATGCCGCGGATGATCGGCGGGATCACGTCCGTGCGCATGCCGAGCCGCCGGATGGGTTCACCCAGCGGGGTCTCCATCAGCTCGTCGGCGTCAAAAACCACATCCAGCGCGTCCTCCACCCCGATGGCCGCGAAGGGGACGATGGTGCACCCGTGCTCGATCGCCATCCGCGCGAAGCCGGCACGCTGTTTCCAGACCAGTTGGTACTTCTCACCTTTGCGCTTGGCGACCTCGCGTCCGCCGCCAGGGAAGACCAGGATGCACTCGCCGTCGCGCATCAGCGCGGCGCAGTTCTCGCGCGTGCCGTCCACCACGCCCCATCGGCCCAGCCCCTCTCGCCAACCGGGGATCTTGAAATGGAGGTGGTCGCCGAGCGACCGGAGGAAGATCCCTTTGTGGCGGTAGAGCGCCATGAACATCAGCGGCGCGTCCAGCACCCCGCCGAGCGTGTGGTTTCCGACGAAGAGCAGGGGGCGGACGTCGTCCGGCACGTTCTCCACGCCGACGACCTTGGGCCGGGTGTACCAGGCCCACGGCGCGGCCAGCGCGAGCAGACGCCTGATCTCGCGCTCGGGAGGTGGTTCAAACCCGGTCACGCCCGTCATGGCGTCGTGAGTTCCTCCAACAGATCCGCGCCCGCATTGCCCTGCTCCAGGGACACGATCAGCACGGCGTCGCCCTGATCGAGCACGGCCTTGCCGGGGATCTTCTTGCCGTTGTCGGAGGTGTGCGGCGCGCCAGGCACGAGCTCGAGTTTGACGCTACCCTCGAGTCCCGAGCCGCTGACCTGGCACGTCCAGGTGGAGACGCCGGGCTCGTGCGTCTTGTTGCAGGCGCCCTCTGGTGTGAAGCCGGCCCCTTTGATCTTCACGAGCAGCGACCGGTTGCCCCACTCGCTCATGTTCTCCTTGGTGCCGTCGCCGCTCATGCTCAAGCGCAGCGCCTCGGAGGCCGCGAGCGGATCGACTGCGACGGACAGAATATTCGTGCCGGCGCGGTGGATGGCCGCCGTCTTCTTCTTGCGCTCCTTTACGTGGATTGTGGCGTTGGTGCTGTCGTCATAGCGCCCGAGAACGATCTCGGCGGTGACGATGCCGTTCTTGGCGGCGCAGGTCGTGACTTTGCCGTCCGCGGTGCAGTCGCCAGCGGCCCAACCCGCCTCCCCGATGCGTTTTTTCATCTCGGTGTCGTTCCAGGTCGACAGGTCGAGCTCAGCGGCCGGTTTGGGTGGGGATTTGGTGGAGTCGGCGTCGGCCTTTGCCGGCTCATCAACGCCGTCGGTGGGGCCGCAATTGCCGCAGGCACAGCCGGCGAGAAGCGCGGTGGCCACGGTCAGGAGGAGAAACTGGAGTGGTCGTCGCATGCCGCGTTCTACCACGGCGGCGCGCACGCGGGGAAGCGCAGCGGTCAGCCGCGCAGGGAGCCAAGCACGCGCAGGACGTTGCCGCCGAGCAGTTTTCGGATGGCGCGCTCCGACCAGCCACGGGTCAGCAATACGGCCACCAGATGGGGCAGTTGGTTGGGAAATCGGAGATCCGTCGGTGGGACGTTGAACCCGTCCCAGTCGGCACCGAGCGCGACCACGTCCTCCCCGCCCACGTGGACGAAGTGCTCCAGATGCCGTGCGACGAGCTGGGCGTCGGCGTCCTTTCCCAGGAGGCCATTCTTGAAGATGATGCCCACCATGCCGCCGCGGTCCGCCAGCGCCCGGATCTGCGGGTCCGTCAGGTTGCGGATGTGCGGCGTCACTGCGTCGGCGCCGGCGTGGGTCACGGCGGGCGGCAGCGCCGTGTCGTGCACTGCCAGCGCATCCCAGAAAGCCCGCCGGGAGGCGTGGGCGAGGTCCACGAGCACGCGCACGTCGTTGAGGCGCCGGATAAACGTGCGCCCCCGGTCCGTCAGTCCCGAGTGCGGGCGGGGCAGCCACTTTGGAATCGTCTCGCTGGCCTCACCGAGGGACGAGTGGGTAAATCCCATCACGGTGACGCGCAGCACGGCGGAGTCTCGCAG
>CALBXO010000666.1 GCA_937890335.1 uncultured Pseudomonadota bacterium
CTAGCCATGCGCTTCACGCTCTTGCCCCGGCTGCGGACGCAGTTGGGGCAAGGCTTTTCTTGGAGCCGACCGCCCCGCGGGGTCGTTCCAAGGGCGCGGGCACGATGCTACCCTGCTGCCCATGTACGAGACCGTAGGACGAACGTTCTGGGAGAACCTCAGGTCGCGCGGGAAGGCCATCGCCCTCTGGACCACCGACGAAGACGGGGACGGCGTCCCCGACGCGATCTCGTCGGTTCGCCTCCAGAGCATGGCCGCGCAGGTCGCGATAGGGTTCATCGGACTGGAGATGGGCCCCGGGGACCGCGTCCTGGTACATGGACCCATGGGTCCCGAGGCCGTGCTTGTGAGCCTGGCGGCCTGGATGATCGGCGCCGTGACCGTGCACGCCGACCCGGACATGCCCGAGGCGATGCTCGGAGAGGCGCTGACCCGCGCGAAACCCAGCTGGATCGTCGTGCCCACACCCGGCGCCCTCGCCGATCTGGAGCTCGCCTCCGGAGACTCCCTGGCCCAGGCGCATGTCGTCGTGCTCGGCAGCGCCCCCAAGGATCCAGTGCCGCGCATCACGCCCTTCGCCGACGTGAAGGCCCTCGGCCGGAAAAACCGGGCGACCGGGATTGCACCGCTGGCGACCGCCGTGTTTGCCGTACCCAAGGAGGCGCGCGCCGCCATCCTGTACTGGCGTAGAAAAAGCAGCGGCGACATGGGCGCGGCGGCGCTGACCCACGAGGATCTGCTGGCGGGTCTGGGCACGCTGCCAAAACCATGGGGCATCAGCGTGTCGGACCGTGTACTGCTGACCGTGCACAGCGGGACGCGCACCGGCCTGTTCGCCATGCTTCAGCTCCTCGACGCCGGGTGCGGACTGCTGCTGACAGCCGCCGACGCGCAGGCGGTCAAACCTACGCTGCTGGTGACCACAGCGGCGGGAATGGACCAGCTCATCGCGGAGGTTGAAGCCGTGATGGACGGCAAACTGACAAGCATCGTCCGCGAGCGACTGGGCGCCGAGCGCGATCCGGCGCGCGAGCTCAACCGACACCTCGGAAAATCGCTGCGGCTTGCCTGGTGCCTCGACGCCCCAGGACACAACGTCAAGGGCGTGTTCGAGCGGGCGGGAATCCAGTTGGTGGAGACGCCGTGAGATGCGCGCGTCAGTCGGTGGGCCTGGCTCTGGTTCTGACGCTGGCACTCGCGGGATGCGAGTGCGGCGCGATGAAGACCGGGGGCGCCGACCGGGTCGCGACCCAGCCCCGCAGCAAGGACGCCGGCCCTCCAGTGGCCGCGCAGAAATCCGGGCCACCCTACGACCTGGGGGCCGTCACCATCGTCTGGGCCGAGCCGCCTCCGCTGGAGGCACCGACCCGGGAAATCATCACCCAATGGGCCGAGACGGCACTTCTGGAACACCCGGAGTTCACGGCCAAAAAGGCCGGCGGCATCGAGGTCTCCGGCAAGACGCGCGTGGCAGGTGGCGAGGCGCGCGATGGCAGCGGGCAGGTCCTCGGCTCCGTCTTCCTCGAGCTGGCCATGACCACCCCCATGGGCACGTACACGTCCAGCGCCTTCATCGGTGAAGCGCTCCCCGGAAAGGCCGGGCTCGGGGACGAGCTGCCCGCCTTTGTTCACACCATCGTGGATGAAGTGGTGCATGCCCTGGTCATGGAGCTTCGCGCTGAGGCGGCCGAGGACGAAGCGCTTTTGGGGATGCTCAGCGCAGACGACGCCGCCGGTTGGAGACCGGCCATCGCACACGCGCGCAGCCGCAAACTCAAGGCGGCCGCGCCCGCGCTCCTGAAGCTGTTGGGCAACGACGACCGCGAAGTCGTCAATCTGGCTGCGGGCGCGCTCGGTGTGGTTGGCGACAAGAAGGCGATCCCGCCCCTGATCGACGCCGGCAGCCGCGTGGAGCCCGTGGACCGTCTCCCCGTGCTCTACGCCGTGGGCGAGATTGGCGGACCGGAGGCGATCATCTACCTGGAGACTGTGGAGAAGAACTCCGCGGACCCCATCCTGCGCAACGCGGCACGCAACGCCCTTGAGCGCGCCCGCGCCCCCCGTCCCTGACGATGTTCAAATCAATGCCGCGGCCAGCAACCCTGTGTCAGGGGAGGACCGCGTCCAGTCGCTGTTCGACCTGGCCGCTGGCGTATTGGGCCTGCCAATCGATCACGCCGCCCTCGCGCGTGACGATATTGACGTCGTTGTCGGGCGCCTGGAGGGCCTCGTTGAAGCGACCGTCCGCGTCGTAGAGCACGGGCATGGTGAGACCAAACTGGTCGCGGACTGAAGAGCAATAGGCTGCGTCGGGCCGGCCAAAACTTTCCGTGTTCGAGACGAGAAAGAACGCGCCGAGTCCGCGCTGTTTGCGGGCTTGGTAGATCGCCTCCGCCCCGGGTGCGAAGCGCCGGCATGGCGGGCACCACGCAGCGTACTCAAAGATCCAGCCGGCGTTGAACCCGCACAGGTCCTGGAGGTTGTGCATATTGCCGTCGCAATCCGGCAGCTCCACGCTGGGCATGAGGTCACCCTCGCGGGGGCCCTCGGCGATCTGGGCGCACATTGCCCCCATGCCATTGTTCGCGCCGTTGTTCGCGCCGTTGTTCGCGCCGTTGTTGCCGGGGTCGCCGTTGTTGACCGGGTCACCGTTGTTGCCGGGGTCGCCGTTGTTGACCGGGTCGCCGTTGTTGCCGGGGTCACCGTTGTTGACCGGGTCACCGTTGTTCGCGCCGTTGTTGCCACCGTTGTTGACGGGGTCGCCGTTGTTCGCGCCGTTGTTGACCGGGTCACCGTTGTTGACCGGATCACCGTTGTTGACGGGGTCGCCGTTGTTCGCGCCGTTGTTGCCACCGTTGTTGGCGACGCCGTTGTTGGCGCCTGCCTCGTCGGCGGTGTCACCACACGCGATCCCGCCCATTGCAATCACCAGGGCCAACGACATCAGAATTCGGTTCATCTTCATCCTTTGAAAGTCTGCGAGGGAAGTAAGAATGGTAACGGGTTCCGCCCACGTCAATCGCAGTCACCGCACACGGCGCTCAAAAACGATCTCCGCCACCAGCGCGACTCCCTCTACTTCTACGACCTCCACGTCCACATGGATCAATCCGGCGCGCCCCGACTCAGGCAGCGCGACGCGATGCGGACGGACATCGGGAGTGAGCGCGAGCTGTGCGGTGGACAGCATCTTCCCGGCCTCATCGCGCACGCGAACCTCGACCAACCGCACGCCGCTGGCCTGCGTCACCGTCGAGCCGCAGATCGCAACCTGGTCGACATCGGGGCCAATCACGGTCGCGCTGAGCACGTGGCCTGTCGGTTCGCCGGGTGGTGGGCGCCAACCCGTGGTCACCACACTGTCGAAGGCGAGCCCTGGCTGGGTGCCGGTCGCGGTGGACGCGACGTCGCTGAACGCGGCTGGGCGGTGGGTGACCCGTCGCAGCGCAACCCCGGTCTCCACGCGATGCATGGTCCGCAGGAAGCTGTGTCCGAGGAGGCCGGTCACCTCCGGTGGCGTCCATCCAGCGCCCGCCAGCGCGTCGCTGAGCTGGGGCAGCCGGCCGATGTGTTCCAGACCCCGCGGCGTCCGAATCTGCCCGTCGAAGTCAGTGCCCAGCGCCACAAACCCGGGGCCGCCGACCGTCCGGAGGTGCTGCGCGTGGTCCAGCACATCGGCCAGCGTCGCCCCCTTGCCCCCTACGAAGCGCGCGTGAAAGTTGAGCCCCACCACGCCGCCAGATTCTCGGAGCGCAAAGAGCTGCACATCGTTGAGGTTGCGCCTGTGGGCGTGCACCGCCCACGCGTTGGAATGCGACGCGATCACCGGCCGCTCGCTGCGCGTCACGACATCCCAGAAGGTCTCTGGGTTGGCGTGGGACACGTCCACGACGATGCGCTTGTCGTTGAGCCGGCGCACCAGGTCCAGCCCCCTCGGCGTCGCGCCACCGGTCAGCTGGGCCGCGCCCGCGCCGAACGGGTTGGCCTCGTTCCACGTCAGCGCCACGTAACGAACGCCCCGCGCGTGGAACAGGTCCACAGCCGCAGCGTCCCCTTCAAGCGCGACAGCCCCCTCAAGCCCCAAGAGCGCCACGGCCTTGCCCTGGCCCACCAGCTCCACGGCCTGGGCCGCGGATCCGGCGAGCACCCGAGGCCCGTCTGGCGCGACAATGGTTTTCTCAAAAAGGTCGATGAGCTCCATGGCCGTCGAGCGCGGGTGCGGATCGTCCGGCGGAACCCAGACCGAGTAGAACTGCACATCGACGCCGCCCTCCACAAGCCTGGACGGGCTCGCCTCCAGGCCCCGGTGGTTCATCGCCCGCCGTTTGCTCCGCATTTGCCACAGAGTATCGACGTGAAGGTCGACCACGACGGCGTCGCGATGGACCGCGTCCGCAGCGACCTCCGGCAGCGACAGCTCCGCGACCGCATCAACCGGGTCCCGCTGGACCGCGTCCTCGCCGAGCCCCTCGTGCAGCGCACCCCCGCCGCCCGTCCCTACCGGCGGAACATCGGAGCCCTCCGGCCCTTCCGGAGCTTCGGCTGCGCCCGGCCGCGAGCCCGCGTCCGCAGCCGGTGCCGGCCCGGGCGGCGCCACTGCGTCACCGTCCCCGCGGCAACCGGCCATAAGACAGATCGCCACCAGCGCGGAGGCCGGCGCGCGGCGATCCAGCCGGAATCCCCGTGGACCACAATGATGCGTCGTCAGGCCTCTCATCCCGACATCATCGCAGACCACGCCTGACGAGTCCCGCAGGCGGTGCCTGTTGACACAGGACGTCACCGAAGGACACTTCGCCCACGCACGAAGGTTCCCTCGACCCGTGCCTCGCGATCGGATGGCCCCTGGAGGTGGCAGGCTACATGAACCGATTCCTCGTCACGCGCTTCGCACTACCCAGCCAGGTTTCGGACCGGGCTCACGGAGAGGACGCGTAGTGGGAGGACGCGGTTGCCACGTGGCCGACCTGAGCGGTCGGCGCTTTGACATCGAGATCACCCGCACCTGGGACGACCAACCGGCCGGCTCGTGCACGCGCCTGACGTTGGGCGTCGCCCCGCCTCATCTGGTCGTGGAGGTCGACGCACCCTGGCACGCGGACCCGCCACCCCCGCCCCCAGCCGGATCGACGCCCTCACTGTGGGAGTGGGAGGTCGTAGAACTCATGCTGCTCGGCGACGAAGACCGGTACCTGGAGCTGGAGTTCGGGCCGCACGGGCACTACCTGGTGCTGGCGCTGCATGGACGGCGTAACGTCGTTGCCCAGGGCCACGCGATGGACTACGAGGCCGGGCGTCGCGGAGACCGATGGACCGGTCGGGCGCTCGTGCCGCTCACTTGGATTCCTGAGGGGCCCACGCGACTCAACGCGTTCGCCATTCATGGGCAGGGGCCCGGTAGGGCCTACCTGGCCTGGCGTCCGCCCGGCGGCGAGAGGCCGGACTTCCACCGCCTGGACGCGTTCGGTCCGCTACCCTGATCGGCCTACTGCTCGCGCCGCGACAAGCGGCTACGGAGCGCACGTTCCAGAGAGCGAAAAAGCCCGCCGGGGTCGGCGGGCTTCGTCGTCGTCGTGAGGAGAACTACTCTACTTCGAGACCGAGCTTCCAGCTCTTGATCGAGCCGGTGTCGGCGGCCCAGGTGTCGGTGACGATGAGCTCCCAGTCGCCCGCGGCGTCCGTGCCCTCAAAGCCATTGACGACCTCGGCGGTCAGCTTGACGTGGTCCTCGGAACCGTTGCCCACGCTGCGACCGTCGAACACCGGCACGGACACATCGCCGTGGCGCAGCTTGACGGTGAGGTCACCGCGGTAGGTGTGGTCGATGTTCAGGTCGATGGTCACAGTGCGGACCTTGCCGGTCTCGGCGACGGCGACCAGCGACGAGGCGCCGTTGCTGTCGTTGTCCGGGATGGCGACCTCCACGTCGCTGCTCGCCTCGACCAGCTTGCCCTCGGCGACATCGCCCAGGATGTTGCGGCGACCCTCGGCGACCATCTCGCGGACCTTGTCGATGTCCAGCTTGGGGTTGCCGCCGTGGGCGCGGACCGGCAGCCAGACGAAGTCCGGGTGGGCGGCGATGGAGGTGTCGAGCCACTCACCTCCGATGATCTTGCCGTCGGCGTCGAGCTCCAGGATGTAGTGGTAGTTATCGTGCCGCGTGAAGCGGTCGATGATGTTGTCCGTGCGGTCCTTGGTCGGGCTCTGCTCGGTGATCCAATCCGTGGTCATGCGAATCTCGACGAACTTCACGGCCTTCTCGTTGTAGGCGTAGGCCATCGGGATGAAGCCGTTGTCCTTGGCGTAGTTCAGGAGCTTGCCAAAGGCGGAGGCACCCACGAAGGAGGCGTCCTCGAGCTGGGTGAGGTTCTCGAACTTCGCGTCGTCACCGGTGGCCAGCAGGCCGTCCTCGCCGGCGCGGAAGGCGATGATGGCCTCCGCGGCGCGCTTGTCGAGACCGACCTCGTCGTCCAGGGTCGGCAGCGTCGCGCCGTTGACCAGGTTCAGGATGCCGGTGCCGGCGTTGCTGCCCTCGCGGACGCCGTGGATCTCCTCGCCGTCGCCGTTGTTGAGGCTATCGACGTTGAGCAGCTCGTGGGCGCGCTCCAGGGTGATCTCCTTGTTGAGGGTGACCTCGTAGCCAAACAGCGGCTGGTTCCAGACCTCGTAGTCCCAGGTGCGCTCGATGACGAAGCCGCGCTTGTTCAGGCCGATGAGGCTGCTGACGACCACGTGCCAGGCGCCAGCGTTCAGGTCGCGGCACTCGTCGTTGTTGACGCGGCCGGTGACGGGGTCGCGCTCGACCTCTTTCTCGTTGCAGCGACCGCCGACGACGAACGCCGCGGAGCGGTCCCAGTCCATCATGAGCAGCGCCTTCTGGTCGCTGACATCAAACGTGACGCCGTTGCGCGTGACGGTACCGAGAGGCTCGGCCTCCATGACGGCGGCCGGGGCCCATGCGTGGCAGATGCCCCACCAGGTCTCCACACCGTCCCGGCGCTCCTCGTTCTTGATTTCGCCAACCTGAGACTGGCACTCGTCCTCGTCGTTGATGCCGTCCTTGTCGTCATCCACGCCGTTGCGCGCCCTCAGGTTGCCCTTGTGCTTGGAGGTCCAGTCCGCCACCGGGCCGAGCTGGTTGTAGTACTCGGCGTCCCAGGTGCAGTCCGAGGCGTTGTACGGCTTGAGGTCCATGAAGCCCTCGGGCGCCTCCCATCCGTGGAACGCAGCGTCGTACTTCTCGGCCGGCGAGAACACATCCTTGCCCTGCCAGCGGTGGTTGATGGAGTCCTCGTAGGTCGGCCAGTAGTTCGCGGCCCACGGGGTCGGCGCCTTGGCAGACTCCGGCAGCTTGGCGAGCTCGTAGGTCATCTCCGCTCGGAACCGGGCCGGGTCGTTGCGCCAGTTCCAGGCGTCCGCCTTGCCGGCCTCGCGCTTCTCCTCGCCGTCCGGCGTGGCGTTGTCGATGGTGGGGAGCTCCTCGGTGGGCTCCGCCTCGGTACCGCAGGCGCCAAGAGCCAGCGCGGTGACGATGAGAAGTGAGCTGATGCGGATGTATTTCATTGGGTGACCTCGTGTGTCATCTGCGCCACAGGCGCCATCATTCGATCGGGTTCGAGTCGGTCGTTTTCCTCTCGAAAACTGCCCGACAGCGGCCCCCATCGCAATGGCCGTGCCAGATCGCGCAATGCCAACCGACATCGTTACAGTCGATATCGAGTTCCAGATCGACCACAATCGGACCGCGAGGGAGCCCGGATCTGGGATCTAGGGTAGCCAGCCGGGTGGCTCATCGAGTAGCCACCCCGGTGACGCTGTCCGTCACCCGACCGAGGGGGGACTCACCTGTGGCCACGGCGGTCCGCGCCGGAGGACGAATCAGACTTTCCTTGAGTTCAGGTTGTGATAACCTTCCCGCACACGACCCAGAGGACGTTCTTCCGCGCCAGGCGCGGCCACCCACACGCGGCTCGCCCGCACACGAAGGATCCCGCAATGACCCAAAACTCTCGTCTGTCCATCGGCGTTCTGCTCGCCGCCGTCGCCATGCTCTGCACGGCCTGCCCGAGCTCCGGCGTGTACCGAACCGCCAAGACACAAGACCCCGGCGTGTCCGATTTCGGGTTGAGTTGGAACGCAACGCGCATCGCCTCCACCGAGGTCAAGGACAACCAGTCTGGAGAGACTACCAAGAGCGACGACAGCATCGTCCTCCCGAAGATCCTCCCCGAAGTCAGTTTCCACGTCGGCGTCGCCGAGAACGTCGAAGCAGGCGGTCGCGTCGATGTCAGCGCTGGACTGCTTGAGGTGGACGCCAAGTACCGCTTCCTCCAAAGCGGCGATCTGCACCTGGCCACCCAACCTGCCGCCGCCTACCAATCCCTGTTCATCGTCGAGGGATTCCGGCTGACGCTGCCCGTCATCGCGACCTACGAGATCACAAAGTTCTTCTCGGTCACTGGGTTCGGGTATGGGCAGTACGTCGACATCTCGCCGACGGACGACGATGCAGACGCCAGCTTCGCCATCACCGGCTACAATCTCGGCGGCGGCGTTGGCTTCACCTTTGAGGGAGAGACGTTCTACTTCACCCCCATGGTCGAGTACTCAAAATCGTTCAACACGGCGAAGGCGACGGCCGAGGGCGAGACCGCCAGCGCCGACTCCGAGTACACGTTTGTGATCGTCTCGCTGAACCTGGGCTTCTACCTTGGAAAGGAGAAGAAGCAGCTGGACCGGCTGGAGAAGAAGATCGACAACATCGACGACAAGCCCGACAAGGCGCTCGAGAAGTAGCCCCTCGACCCCTCGAGCCCCTCGACCCCCCTTCGGGCGCCCTGGCGGCGTCCCGTCCGCGCGGGACGAGGTCGACAGAGGCCTTGTCCATGGCGACCTCACCGGGTTTCTCGCTCGTGTTGAGCGGCGCTCGACGGCCAAACCGCCGTCTATCTGCGTCGTTCGGGCTTCGCGGGCCGGGACCGCGCCAGCGGCTTTCTGTGGAACGTCGGCGACCGCGGCAGCGCCAACGTGTCGGACGTGTTGCGGGCCGGGAACACCGAGCTGGTCGAGGACGCCTTCCTCGTGCTGGGGCGTCGCAAGACCACCTGGGCCCAGCTGACCGAGGGTCGCCTCCAGGTACGCGCCACAACCTACCAATGGCTCTACCTTCGCCGGGTTGGCGCCTACGACATCGAGCCCCGCCTGTGGCCCGTTGGCGAGACGACAAAGGTGACGTTCACAGCCTGGGACGGTCCCACGGGCGACGCCGTCGAGATCGACGCCGGGCCGGGGGTCACGATCACGAACCCGCGCGCCATTGGCCGCGGCGCTGTGCGCGTTGTCGCCGACGTGCGCGTGGCGGCGGGCGCGGCGACTGGCCCGCGGGATGTGCGCATCGCCGTGGACGGTGTGGACGCGGCCTCGGCCCGCGGCGGTGCCTGGGTCGTCGACTCCCTGCCCGCCGCCGGCGACTGCGAGAGCGCGCTCGACGAGGAGGTGGCAGACGGCGCGTGGTTCGCCACGCTCGACGGACTCGTGAGCGGCGCCTTTGACGCCTCGTCCTGCGACATCGGCGACCCCGGCGGGCCCGAACAGGCGATCCCGGTGGAGCTCGCGGCCGGACAGACCCTGACAGCCCGGCTGATCACCGACGCCTTTGGCGCAACCATGTACATCGCGCGCGGCTGCGGGGAACCTGCGGCCACGGCCTGCTCCGACTTCCCCACCTTCAGCTTCGGCGCGGACCTGAGCTACACAGCCACCACGGCCGAGACCGTGCTGCTTGTGGTGGACAGCTTCCCCGCCGAGCCCGGCCGCGCCAGGTACGCGGTCGACATCCGGCGCTCTGAGCCGGTGGAGATCGTGGTGTCACCCGACTGGGTGGCCGCCGGAACCTCGGCCACAGTCGTGGTCACCGGCATCGGCGACGGTTTTGTGGAAGAGACCGCGGCCGTGGCGTTCGGGGACGGCGTGGAGGTGCGATCGCTCGTGCTGGACGACGACACGGCACTGGTCGGGATTGAGGTCGCCGACGACGCTGGCGGGACGCGGTCGATCACCGCCACGCTGGGCGGGGGCGAGGTTGTGCGCCAGGGAGCGCTGTCCATCCGCAGCCGGCTGCCGCAACCCACCTGTCAGGCCGCAACGCAGGCGGAACCCATCGGAACAGGCATCTACGTCGGCTCCAGCGCATCGGGGAACTCCGACCTCCGCGTCCCCGACCTCTGCCCGGACGCCACGGTGGGCGAGGAGGTAGTGCATCGGGTGGACCTGCAGCCCGGTCAGACGCTGCAAGCCCTGGTCACCGGCGTGGCGTTCGACGCCGTGCTCTACCTGCTCACCGACTGCGACGAGCAGGCCGTGGCCTGCTCCGACTTCGGGCGCGGGCCAGTCACCGAGTTTCTGGAGTGGACCGCGCCCTCCGAGGCCATCTCCGTCTACCTCGTGGTGGACGGTCTCGATGAGTTCGACCAAGGCGACTACACCCTGCATGTGAGGGTCCTGGAATGATGAAGTACTTCGCAATCGCGCTGATGCTGCTATTGGCTGCGTGCGCCGAGAACCCGACCGCCGGCACCATTGCGTGGACGCCGGAGCGCGGCGCGGGGCCCGCAGCCTGGGACGCGCGCTACCCCCTCATGGCCGCCGGTGGCGCCGCCGAGATCCACTTCACCCGCCCGGGCACCGTGCGCGACGGAGGGGAGGACCCCGAGGCGGACGACGCCATCATAGCCCTGCTCGACGGCGCCCAGGACCGGGTGATCCTCTGCCTCTTCGAGTTTGACCGGGCGCCCATCGTGGAGGCCGCTGTCCGTGCCGCGGCGCGCGGGGTCGAGGTCTACTTCGCAGGCGACGGCGACGAGCTCCACGACACCGGGTATGAGCGTCTGGTCGAGGCCGGTGTGACCCTGGCGTTGCGGTCGCCCGGCGACCGCATCATGCACAATAAATTCGTCGTCATCGACGACCGCTGGGTGGCCACGGGCTCGATGAATTTTTCGGAGAACGGGCTCCTGCGCAACAACAACAACCTGATCGTCATGGACAGCCCCGAGCTGGGCGCTGTGTACTCCGCCGAGTTCGCGCAGATGTACGATCAGGGGCTGTTCGGCCGCAAGAAGGTCACCGTGCCCGACGACCGCAACATCGTTGTCGGAGACGCGCTCACAGAGATCTACTTCAGCCCGCGGGACGACGTGGCACAGAAACTCGTCCAGACCCTCGACACCGCCGACCACGCCGTCTATTTCGCCATCTTCTCGTTCACCCATGCCGACGTGGTGGCCAAGCTCATTGAGCTCCACCAACGCGGTGTCCGCGTGGTTGGAATCTTTGACGAGAGCCAGGCCAACGGCCGGTACAGCGTGGATGAACAGATGGCCGCGGCGGGCGTGCCGGTGTTCATCGACGGCAACAAGAACGCCATCGGGTTCGCCGGCGGCAAACTGCACCACAAGATCGCCATTATCGACCCGGGAACGGACTCGGAGCCGCTGGTGGTCACCGGCTCCTTCAATTGGTCCAACGCCGCCACGCACTACAACGACGAGAACCTGGCCGTGCTCCACGGTGACGACTTCGCCACCGCGTTCGTCGAGGAGTTCTGTGGGATGCTCGAGTCGGCGACGCCCCATCCAGGCCTGGCGACGCCGCCGGAGGACGCCTGCGCCGAGCTCTTCAGCCCAGCCGCGATCAACGAGATCCAGGCGAACCCAGCGGGCACCGACACGGATGAGGAGTACCTGGAGATCGTCAACAGCGGCAAGCGCGAGCTCGACCTCACCGGCTGGACCATCGCCGACAGCTACAAGCTCCGGCATGTTTTCGACGAGGTCATCCTCGTGCCTGGTGGGGCTGTGACCGTGTACTCGGGTCCCGCGGTGGGGCAGGAGCGCATTGAGGCATCCACCGGGGCGCTGGGGCTCAACAACAACGCCGACGAGGTGTTCCTGCGCGATGCCCGCGGCAAGGTCGTGAACGCCGTTGCCTACAAGTCCGCCATCTCCGGAACGAGCTTTGTTCGCGCCGGCGACGACGGGACCGGAGAGCTCGTGCCCCACACCGACCTGGGTAGCCCGGCCTCGCCCGGCACGCGCGCCGACGGGTCCCCCTGGAAGGTCTACGTCCCGCCCCTGATCATCAACGAATTCCTCGCCGACCCCGACGGCACGGACACACCCAACGAGTTTGTGGAGGTCGTCAACGCCGGCACGCGCGCCGTCGATTTGGCGGGCTGGACCCTGGCCGACGGCATCAAGATCCGCCACACCTTTGGCCCCGCACTGCTCGCCCCGGGAGAGGCGATGGTCGTCTACGGCGGCGGTGTGCGCGACAGCGCCCAGGTGGCCACCGGTGGCACGCTGTCGCTGAACAACACCGGCGACACGCTCACGCTCGCCGACCCGAAGGGGCGCGCCGCCGACATCGCGACGTGGACGGGTGCAAAGGTCGAGACAGGCGTCAGCCTCAACCGCGCGTCTGACGGCGCAGACGACGAGGACTTCGTGCTGCACGGGTCCCTGCCCGGCGCCTTCGCCACCATGTCCCCGGGCACCCGAGCCGACGGGAACCCCTGGATCGGGGCGCCGCTCGGCCAGCTGGTCATCAATGAGGTGATGCCCGACCCGGATGGCTCCGACAGGGGCGGTGAGTTCGTCGAGATCATCAACATCGGCACCGCCAGCGTCAATCTCGATGGTTTCACGCTCGGAGACGCCGCAAACGGGGCTCGCCACACTTTTGACGGCACCATTCTACTGCCGGGGCAGGTCACAGTGGTCTACGACAGCGGCCAACACGACACCATCCCTGGCGCTATCGTCGCCAGCAGCGGCGCGCTGTCCCTGAACAATACGGAGGAGACGGTCACCCTTCAGGACAGGGACCAGGTCCTCGACATCGTCCACTACCTGTCTGCACCATCGGGCGAATCCCTCAACCGCGCGCTGGACGGCTCTCCCGACGCCAAGCTGGAACCCCACGGCAGCACCGCCGGCGCCCAAGGTGCGCTGTCGCCGGGCACCCGCAATTCGGGCGCAAGCTGGCAGTAGCTGACGAAGTGTTTTCTCCTTCGGAGGTTGTCGCTACAATGCGCAGTTCACCCGGAGGCAGAACATGACCCCACGTGCAGTCCGCGACCTTACCTTGCAATCCCACGCCGACGGCTCGGCCCTCGCGGCCCTCGGCTCCTCTTCCTGGCAGCTCTCCCCCGCAGCGGCGTGGGTACTCGGCCGCGCCAACGGCGACGCCACCGTCCAGGATCTGATGGAGGACCCGTCGTTCGGCCCCCAGGTGTGGGCATGCCTGGACGAGCTGGCGGACGCCGGCCTTCTGGAGCAGCGCCTGAGCCCCCCTGCGGGCGGTGCGGGTGGACACGTCGTGCGCGCCATCTCGCGCCGTGAGGCGTTTGGGCGCGCCGCAGCTGTAGTCGCCGGCGCGGCTGGCATCGGAATCGCGCTCCATTCGGGCGTGGCGCACGCAGAGGACGAGGTCTCCGCCGAGGAGGCCAACGATCCCGAGATCAAGAAGCTCGAGGAGGACAGTCGCCTCAAGACCGAGGAGCACAGCAAGCAGGAGGGCAAGTTTGCGCGATTGCCGCCAGCAGGCCGAGGAACGGGTCAAGGGCGGCGCACGCGCCGACGATTGTGCGGCGGAACAGGGCGAGCTCTCCCGCCGGTTCGCGCTGGAAAAGGCTGCCAAGAGCAAATTGCGCTCTCGCCGCGACTTTCATAGAGAGCGAGCCAAGAAAGCCTACCGCCCCAAGGGCCTCCGCTGACGCGTCCAGCAACGCGAAGACACCCTCTGAGGCGACTGTTGGAGCATTCTCCAAGCCTGGACCCGCCGCCCAATCGGCGGCGCCGAGAGCCCAGTCGCGGCGGCGCCGTACGGCGCCCTACCGGGGCGCGCCGGCGCACCCGCGATCACGCGGGTCCGCCGCCAGCCTTAACGAGTAGGTGGTCCACGATCGCACCGGCGACATCGACGCCGCCCTCAATCTGGGCGTGCCCGAAGTAGCACGGGAAGTTCACCTCGAGCACATAGATGCGTCCGCTGTCGTGCTCGAGCACATCGACGCCTCCATGCTCCAGGCCGAGCACTGCGCACGCCTTACGGGCTGCCCTGGCCGCCGCTTCCGGCGGCGACGCCGCGTAGTCCGCCGGATCTTCGCTCGCCTCGGATCGAAAATCCCCACTGCGGACCGGATTCCGGTAACTCGCCACCACCTCCGTACCCACCACGACCAGCCGCCAATGCGTGGACGGCATGACCCGCGCCTGCAGCAGCGTCGTGCGGCCGGTCTGGCGCAAGAACTCCACAGCGCTCAGCAGCCCCGGGAGTGTGTCGACCTGCATGATGCCCACCCCCAGCGAATATCCCTGCACCTTGAGAACCAGCGGAAACCCACCCAGTCGCTCCACATAGCTGGCGAGCAGCGCCGGGTCATCGTCCAGCCCGTACACGGTCCGCGGCACGGGCACGCCGGCGCGCTCGAGGGTCAGCAGCTGGTTGTCTACGTACCGATCCGGCCCGTGGCCGTCGGCATAGAGCGTCGCCACCCCGGGCGCACACAGGAACTGCTCCAGCCTCAGCGCGGCAGCGGACGTGGACGGCGCGAAGAGCATCGAGCCGCGGGGCAGCGTCTGCCCCGACAGAAAGTCGAACCCCGCCGGTGACACCGACACATACTGCACCCCACGCGCGTCGCACGCGTTGCGAAGAGCCACTTTGGTCTCTCTGGGGACACCCGCGTCGATGCAGTACAACCCCGGCGCCAGCGGCGGCTCCGGCAGCGCGACGCCGGACAGGAAGCGTGACGCGGGCAATTGCGCGGGGTCCGCGTAGACGAAGCAGCCGAGCGTGGCCTTGCGGCCCGACAGGACCTCTGCCCCGGCATGGAGCGCGTCGGGGTACACCGCGCCGCCCGGGCTCAGGTTCACCCACCCGAACGCGTCCCCCACGGCGAGCGCCTCCTCGTGCCCAAGGGTCGGGAAGCGCGTGGTACCGCCGGAAGTGGGCGCCTCGAGGCCCAGCAAAACCGTCACGCAGAGCCGGCGACCGTCGAGCTCGTAGTCATCAAAATGCGCCGGGTGTGCCTGTCCGGGGTAATAGCGCCGAAAACGCAGCCCGTCGAGGCGGGCATCGGTGATGCCCAGCCGGTCGAGAATCCGGTCTCGCAGCTGGAGGAGACGCGGGTCGCTGTCCGACCGCAGATCGCAGTGGGAGCCTGTGGAATCCCTCAGCGTGCTGACACCCAGAGCGGACAAACGCTCGTCGTCGGCGACAAGGTCGAGCGCGCCGGCGACTTCGTCCGGGCTCAGGAATTGTGGCCACCGAAACAGATGCAGCCCCGCGATCGCCGCGCCGGATTCACTCATGCGGACAGGGTACGAGGGCGTCGATCCCTCGTCGAGTGCAGTGTGACACTGTGGGTTGCGCCGCCGACATGGCTACGCAGGGAAGAGGCGGTCGATGCGCGCCAGGGTGTCGGCGTTGAGCACAACATCGGCCGCGGCCAGGTTGCTCTCTACATGCGAGGGGCGGCTGGCGCCGGTGATCACGCTGCTGACGCCCGGCTGGTGCAGAATCCACGCGAGCGACAATTGCGCCATCGTGATTTCGAGCTCCGCCGCGATCTCGCCGAGCTGCTTGACCCGCCCCAGGTTCTCTTCGGTCAGCCAGGACTCGAGCCATTGTGTGGTGGCCCCCCGGCTGGTCGGCGGCACGCCGTCGTTGTACTTGCCTGTCAAGATGCCGCCCGCCAGGGGGCTCCAGACCACGAGGCCCATCCCGAGGGTGCGCGCCGTGGGCGCCACGACGGACTCGATGCCACGGTCGAGCAGATTGTACATCGGCTGCTCCACCACGGGAGCGTACGCGTTGAACTTCTCCGCGGCGGCGTGTGCCTCCCGCATGCCGGGCCCGCTCCAGACGCTGGTGCCCCAATAGAGCACCTTGCCCTGGCGGATGAGGTCCTCCATGGCGCGGGTGGTCTCCTCGCAGCTGACCTCAGGGTCCATGCGATGGCAGAAGTAGATGTCCAGGTAGTCCGTTCCCAGCCGCTGGAGTGACTTCTCGCAGCTCTCCATGAGGTGCTTTCGCGACAAACCGCGGTCGTTGACGTTGTCCGTCATCGGCCAGAACGCCTTGGAGGACAGCACAAGGTCGGAGCGCTTGTAGTCACCCAGCAGACGCCCCACCACGCGCTCGGCTTCGCCGCGCGCGTAGATGTCGGCCAGGTCGATGAAGTTGATGCCGCCCTCGATGGAGGCGCGGATGACGTCGTGGAACACGTGATCTTGCACGCTGCCGCCCGCGGTGAGCCAGCCACCGATGCTCACCGTCGAGACCTTCAGACCGCACGACCCCAGTTTTCGATATTGCATGGCTACTCGCCCTCGGCTTTGTCAGACATCTTCTTGAACAGGACCTTGATGATCAGGAAGTTGATCGCGCCCAACATGACGGCCAGCCCGATGAGGCTCGCGCCGTGCGCTGGGTCCGCAAACAGCACGACCACGCCGATGATGGCACACATGATCACCGGCAGCATCAGCACGGTGGCCATCGTGTTGCGCGTTTTTGCTTCCGAGCGCTTCGCCCCTTTTGGACTTTTCGTCACGCCTGCACCTCGTACCCCACGCAGGCCAGCACCTCGAGCGCTGCCTCATAGCGTCCAAACGGCGGCATGATGTACGCGCCGACGACGCGGTCCGCCACCCCCATCAGGCACTCCTGCGCAATGCGCACACCCTCCTGCCGCGCGGCCGGGCCCTTGCCCATATCCCGCATCCGCGAGCGGATCTCCTCCGGTATCTGCATACCGGGGACCTCGTTGTGGAGGAACTCCGCGTTGCGGTAACTGGCCAGCGGCAACAAGCCGACGAGCACCGGCAGATCCAGGTGCGCGATGTCGTTCAGGAACCGCTCGAGGAGCTGCGGGTCGTAGACCGGCTGTGTCATCAGAAACTCTGCGCCCGATTCGCGCTTGCGCTCCAGGCGGCGGATCTCCCGGTCGTAGTCGAGCGCTCCAGGCTCCGCGCCGCAGGCACACAAGAATCCCGTGGTCTGGCCGACCACTTTGCCCGCTGGGTCGATCCCGCGGTTGAGGCCATGCACCAGCCGAAGCAAGCCGATGGAGTCCAGGTCGAACACCGCCGTCGCGTGGGGGTAGTCCCCCATCTTGGGCGGGTCGCCGGTGATGATGACCACGTTGTGGAGCCCCAATACATGGGCCGCCAGCAGGTCCGACTGGAGTCCGAGCAGGTTCCGGTCCCGACAGCAGACGTGCAGGATCACCTCCATGTCGAGCTGCTGCCCCACCAGCAGCGCCAGCGCCTGGTTGTTCATCCGCACCGTGGCCCGCGGGCCATCGGCGATGTTGATGACATCGACTCCCGCCGCCTGCAGCATCCGCGCGGCGTCGATGGACCGGGTCGGGTCGAGCCCCGACGGTGGGTTGACCTCCACGCTGACCACGAAGCTATCGGGACCCAGCGGCACCGGATTTGTCGCTTTGACCCGCTCCTCGTACACCCGCACGATCTTGGCCGCCAGGGCGCTCTTTTGCGCCATGGGCACCGGCGGAAGCTCGGCGTCCTCGGGCAGGATTGTGATGGGCCCCGGCTCGCGGGCTGGCAACGAGCGACCGCCGCCCATCATCCGCGCCGCCGCCGCGATCTGGCGGATGTGGTCCGGGCTCGTGCCGCAACACCCGCCCACCAGCGCCACGCCGGCCTTGAAGTAGCGACGCGCGTACACGCCAAAATACTCCGGCGTGGCCATGTAGATGAGGCGGTCGTCCTGAAGCCGAGGGTACCCAGCGTTGGGCACGCAGCTGACGGGGTAGTCCAGCGCCACCATCTGCTCGGCGGCGCCAAAGAGCACCTGCGGCCCCTCCACACAATTGGCGCCGACCACGTCCGCGCCCCAGCGACGCAGCAACTTCGCCGCCCGCTCGGGGTCGGCGCCGTCGGCCGTGCGCAGCTCGCTGTCAAAGGCCATCTGCGCAACAACAGGAAGGTCGCAGACGTCGGCCACGGCCTCCAGGGCCAGGCGCATCTCGCTGAGCAGCCGGAACGTCTCGATGATGATGAGGTGGCAGCCCTCCTCCGCCATGATCAGCGCCTGCTCGCGGAACGCGGCGCGCACCTCCTCGATCTCCTCGTCCATCATGACGCCGGGCGTCGTACCCGTGGGTCCGATGCTCCCGGCGACGAACGCCTTGTCGCCCGCCGCCTCCAGCGCGATCTGCACCGCGGCGCGGTTGATGGCCTCGGTCTTCTCCGCCAGCGCATACCGCCCCAGCTTGATGCGGTTGGCACCAAAGGTGTGGCTCTCGATCACCTGGGCGCCGGCGTCCAGGTAATCCTCGTGGATGGACCGCACCAGGGTCGGCTTGACCAGGCACACCTCCTCCAGGTTGCGGTTGAGGAACACACCGCGCTCATAGATCTGGGTGCCCGTGGCGCCGTCCAGCACCATGGGACCCAGCTTGAGCGCTTCGAGGAAACTCGGGGCAGGTTTCGTCATCTCCGCGGGAACCTAGCACATCGAATTGCCTATCGGTATCTCACCTCAACTCCCGCACGCGCGAGGGTTATCGTTGCGGCGTCGGTCGGGCTGGGGTAGAGTCCACAGCGATGGCAGCAGACGAGAAGCCCAGGCTCCCTCTCCACCGACCAGTGGGGGACGGATCGTCCCTGGACATGCCCTCCGCGGGGGGCCAGCGCGGAAGAAACGACGACGGCGTCGTGAACTTCTTTCGCTCCGTGCACCTGTTCAACGAACTGAGCGCTGAACAGATCATCGAAGTGCTGCGCGTGGCGCACATTGAGACCCACCCCGCCGGCACCGTGCTCGCACGGGAGGGGGACGCCGCAGACGCGATGTACATCATCGAGCGTGGCGAAGTCGCCATCACCAAAGCATCCCTCGGCGGGGACGACGTCCGCGTGGCCTACCTGGGCGATGGCTCCGTGGTCGGAGAGATGGCGCTCATCGTCGGCTCGCCGCGGACCGCGTCCGTGGAGGCCGTCGCCGAGACGCGGGTATACCGCCTGTCCGGACGCGATTTCGACTCGCTGCGCCGTCAGCGGTCCGTCGCCGCCTACAAGATCCTCACCAAGCTCCTGGTCACCCTCGGCGACCGCCGCCAGCGTGTCCTCAATCGCCTCGACGAGATCCATGAGAACCCGGCGGACTACGTCGACGAGTTCCGACGGCTCGCGGTGGAGATGGCAGAGCAGATCGCCGAGAACGAGGGGAATTGATGCTCCCGCAGGACCAGATCATCGCTGTGCTCGCCGGGCATCGGACTTTCGCCGGGATCGACCCAAAGGCGTGGGGCACTTTCATCGACGCGGGCGCGGTGGTCGCGCTGAGCCCCGACGAGGTTGTGTACGACAAGGGGCAGACCCACTCGGCGGGCTACGTCCTCGTCAGCGGCCGGCTCGAGATCGTCGATGAGCCGTACCCCGGCCGTCGGCTGTGCACGCAGCTTTTCAGCGCCGGCAGCCTGTTCGCCGAGGGTGGTTTCATCAAGCACTGGGAGCACCGGAGGCGGTGCACCGCCATCGAGTCCAGCGTCGCATTGGCGGTGGAGTCCCACGCGTTCAATGACCTGGTGGAGTCCGGCAACGTGGTCGCGCTGCGAATCATCGACCGGCTGCTGGACGAGTTCGTGCTCGACGTACGCGAGGCCAACCAACGCCTCGACGAGGTCTACGCGCGGCCCGACCGCACCCTGCGGCGCCTGCAAGCCCTGCAGGCCGGCTGATCAAGCTCGCAGTGCAGGAGCGCCCAGCGTGGCAGTCCGACTCGATTTCCACCACGACTTCCCCTTCAGCGCCGACCGCTACGTAGAACTCTTCTTCGACGCGGGTCTTGTCGACTACCTGCGCGAGCAGATGACCGACATGGACGAGTACCGCGTCGAGATCCTCGAGCGAACGAGCACGAGCAACCTCAGGACACTCAAAGTCGCCCCTCGCGTCGAGCTGCCCAGGACCCTGCGCGCCATGCTCGGCCGAAAGCGTCGCGTCGCGTGGCTCGAGACGACGGCCCACAAGGTCGGAACGCGGGTTCTGGAGTGGCAGATCCTCACCAGCGTCCTGACCGAAAAGATCCAGATCGGCGGCACCTACGTACTCGAAGACCTCGGCCCCGACCTGTGCAGGCGAACCGTACTGGGCAACATCACGGTCAGCGCCATGGGTGTGGGCCACCTGGTCGAGGATCACATCTCCGGCCAGCTGGAGAAGGGCTTCTCCACGGGGCGCGGTCATATGATTGCGTACGACGCCGCCAACCGCTAAACCACCTGTCGATTGGGAGGTTGAGATGGCCGAAGACTGCCAGCACCAGCACGACAACTGCCCCGCGGACGAGCTGCTCGCGTGTCCGCTGCACGCAGAGTTCGCCGGCAAGAGCGCCGACGCGACGCCCTGCAACCGCGAGTGCCCCTCCGCCAGGCTGCGCCAGGCGGCCGCCGAGGCAAAGCTCGCCGCCCTCGACCGCCAGGCGGCCGACGGCGCAAAGCCGTGGAAGCTGCACCGCCGCTGGGACCGCGCCGCGCGCCTGTTCGGCGAGACGCCCTTTGAGCGGCTGTCCAACGCGTCGGTCACGGTTTTTGGCCTGGGCGGCGTTGGCAGCTACACCGTCGAGGGACTGGTGCGCTCAGGCGTGGGCCGCGTCGTGATGGTGGACTTTGACGACGTCTGCGTCACCAACGTCAACCGCCAGCTCCACGCCATGAAGGGCGCCTACTCCAAGCCCAAGTGCGACATGCTCGCCGAGCGCATGCAGCGCATCAATCCAGACGCAGAGATCGTCCCCGTCAAAGTGTTCTACAACGCGGATACGTCCGATGCGCTGCTCGGCGACAAGCCCGACTTCGTCGTCGACGCCATCGACAACATGACGGCCAAAGCCCACCTCATCGCGACCTGCGTCGAGCGCGGCATCCCCCTGGTCAGCTCCATGGGCGCCGCCGGCAAGCTCGACCCCACGGCCATCGAGATCGCCGACCTGTCCGAGACGCACGGCTGTGCCATGGCCCGCGCGATGCGGAAGATCCTCCGCCAAAAGTACGGGTTGGGCACGGACAAGACGCAGACCGGCGTGCACGCCGTCTTCAGCGCTGAGGAGCGCACCGTGCCGCACGACCTCAGCTACGACGAGGCCGCCGGCGGTTTCCTGTGCGTCTGCCCGAGCCGAGCCAACGACTTCCACACCTGCGACGACCGCAACCTCATCGACGGCAGCGCAGGCTTCGTCACCAGCGTCTTCGGCATGACCTGCGCCTCGGTCGTGGTCCGAACGATCATCGGCCGGATGTAGACCCTGGCGGTTTGATCGTGAAGGCCCGCGACGACAGGTCCGAGACCCACCGGGCTACCCGTCGCCTGCGCACGCTGAAAACGCACAGTATTGTCAAAGGCCCATCGTTCCGATGAACATGGCGTACGCGTCGGCAGCACCCACGGCGTATTTGATGCGGGACCTGGGAGGGTCATGGGTTCGTCGGATACGTCGATTCATTGGCTGACGCTGCGTTTCCATGACCGCGAACTCGAAGTCGCTTGCAGGTCGCAGTTCGCCGAGGAGGGTGTCCGGTTTGGGCGGTTCGCGCTGATCGCTGGCGCTGGGTTCGTGGCCGGGTTTGGCCTGCTCGACGTCCTCGTCGCCGAGGACGCCCTCCGGTTCAACCTCGCGATCCGCTCTGGCGTCATGCTCCCGGCGGTACTGCTCGGACTTCTCTCGCTCTACCTGCCGCACCCTTCGCGACGCGTCAGCGTCTCATTGATTGCGCCCGTCCTCGTCGCCGGGACCGGTGTGTGCGCGATGATTCCCCAATTGGCGCCCGCCACCGGCTACCTCTACTACGCCGGCGTGCTGGTCGTGATCCTGTTCGGCTACATCCTCGCCCTGCTCAACTTCATCCAGGGCAGCGCGGTCGCGTTTGTGCTCATCGGAGTCTATCTGGGCACAGTGCTCTGGATCGGCACGCCTGTTGAGATCGTCGTCAGCAACATGTTCTTCCTGGTCAGCGCCAGCCTGTTGGGCATGTTTGGCGCATACACGTACGAGCGCCATCGCCGCCGACTCTTCGTACAGCGCCTCGAACTTGAGCGGCTGTCGCGCGAGCTGGAACACCAGGCGACCCGAGACCCCCTGACCGGCCTGCACAACCGGCGCGAGATGGAGAACCGGCTTCGGGAAGTGCAGGGGATGGCCGCTCGCTACGGGCTGCCCGCAGTCGTCGCGATTCTCGACCTGGACGACTTCAAAAGCGTCAACGACACGGCCGGCCACGCCACCGGCGACCGCTTCCTGCGGACCTTCGCAGTCCAGCTTACCCGTGAGATCCGCGAGACGGACCACGCCTTCCGGTATGGGGGCGATGAGTTCCTCGTCATCCTCCCCAATACGACGCTGGAAGCGGCCAGACCCATCGCAAAGCGCCTCGTCAACGCGGGCAAACGCGTCGCCGACGAGTTTGGCGTGGCTGGCCAGGGCGTTGGGTGCAGCGTGGGGCTGGCCCGCGTCCGGCCCGACGACGACGACTGCCTCGAGCGCGTCGACATGGGCCTCTACAAGGCCAAACACCGGGGGGGCGGCCGCGTCGTGGTCGTCGACGACGAGCCCGTAGACCCGTGAGCGGAGTCAGGCCGTGCGCCGCGGCCCAGCCCTCTGGTAGTATGCCCAAGTGAATCGCTTGGCCCTGCTCGTCACGTTAGGAACGCGTAGCACATTGACTCCCGTCGCCTCGTCGGCCAAACAACACCGCCTTCCGCACGGGCTTCGGCCGACGATACCGCGGTATCGCCGTCCGGCGGCCGCACGAGATTCGGCGCTGTTTGCCTCGCCCAGGCTCGGTCCGACAATGCGCTGCACGCTCCTCGTGCTCCTTGTCGCGGTGCCGGCTTGTGAGCCGGCCCCGACCGAGCCTGTCGAGGCGGATGAGCTGGCCACACCGCACGAGTGGACGGCGTCTACAGCGACCCGTGTTCCAGCGGCGGTCAAATCCCCAGCCACCGCGTTGCCGGTCGTCACCGACGGCGAGACGCGCCGACCGGTCTGGGTCGTCTTCGCAGATCGCGGCCCGCTCGCGGACATGGCCAGCGCACTGTTGCGGCGCGAGGCGCAGCTGGCGCCCAGGGCGCTGGCCCGACGGCGGAGGGTGCGCGGGGATCGCGGCGTGGACGCGCGGGATCTCCCGCCGCACGCTGACTACATCGCCGCCGTCATGGCTACGGGCGCTGTGCCGCGGCGGTCGTCGCGCTGGCTCAACGCAGTCGCTGTGGACGCCACGCCGACCGAGCTTGCGGCGGTCGAGGCGCTGCCGTTTGTGCGCGGTCTGCACCCGGTGCTTCGGGCTCCGGTTCAGATACCGGTCCCCAGCCCGTCGACCCTGCACGCCGAGGAGGCCGACTATGGCGGCGCGTGGGGCCAGCTGAACCTCATCGGCGTACCTGCCCTGCACGACTGCGGACTCACAGGTGAGGGCGTCGTAGTAGGCGTCCAGGACACCGGGTTCCGGCTCACGCACCCCGCGTTTGCCACAACCCGCGTGCTGGAGACCTACGACTTCCTCAACAACGACGAGAACGTGGCCAATGAGGAGGGCGACCCGGGCAGCCAGGACAACCACGGGACGATGGTCTTGTCGCTGATCACCGGCTACGAGGAAGGCGTCTACCGCGGCGTTGCGCCCAACGTGGAGGTGCTCCTGACCAAGACGGAGGACGTGAGCGTGGAGCAGCCATTTGAAGAGGATCGCTACGTCGAGGGGTTGGAATGGATCGAGGAGCGCGGGGCCGACATCTTCACCGCCTCCCTGGGCTACATCGACTGGTACGAGCGCGACGACCTGGACGGTGCCACAGCCGTGACCACCGTCGCTGTCGAGATTGCGGTGGAGAACGGGCTGATCGTTCTGGCGCCCATGGGCAACGCTGGCCCGGCAGCCACGACGCTCATCGCACCGTCCGACGCGCCGAACGCCATCGCTGTGGGCGCGGTGAATCTGTCCGGAACCATCGCGAACTTCTCGTCGCGGGGACCCACCGCAGATGGCCGCATCAAACCCGACGTCTCCGCGCCCGGCGCTGGGGTGACCGTCGCCCGCCCAGGCAACAACACCACCTACCTGCGCGGCAACGGCACCAGCTTCGCGACCCCCATCACAGCGGGCGTCGCCGCGCTCCTCCTCGAGGCGTACCCCAACCTGACCCCACGCCAGATGGCCGACCTCCTGCGCAGCACCGCCTCGCAACCGGACGCCCCGGACAACAACTACGGCCACGGTCTGATCAACGCCCTGGCTGCGGGCGAGCTGTTCTGCACCTGCACCGACGCGGACGAGGACTTCTACTTCGACGTGGCGTGCGGGGGACGCGACTGCGCCGACGGGGACCCCACCGCCTACCCGGGGGGGACGGAGGTCTGCGACGGCGCCGACAACGACTGCAACAGCACCGTGGACGACGGCCTCGAGGCACCAGAAGCCGACCGCACGCAAGGCGTGTGCGTGGGCCAGCTCCGCCTCTGCGCGGGCAGTGACGGGTGGGTCGAGCCCAACTACCACGCGGTGGAGGGGTATGAGATGGCAGAGGCCTCCTGCGACGGACGGGACAACGACTGTGACGGCGAAACGGACGAGGGGTTGGTCGCGCCGATGGCGAACCGCCAATCGGGCGTCTGTGAGGGCTCCATGCGGGTCTGCTCCGGCAACCAGGGATGGACCGAACCCGACTACGCCGAGATTGCGGGCTACGAGGACGCGGAGCTCACCTGCGACGGGCGGGACAACGACTGTGACGGCGAGACCGACGAGGCTCTCACTCCGCCGCTCGCCCTCCGACAGGACGGCGTGTGTGAGGGCGCGCAACAGGTCTGTGCAGGCGAGGGCGGCTGGATCGAGCCGGACTACGCGGTCCTTGCGAACCACGAGTCGGAGGAGATCAGCTGCGACGGACTCGACAACGATTGCGACGCAGAGACCGACGAGACCCTCGAGCCGCCCCTGGCCGACAATCAACTTGGAGTCTGCGCCACCTCCGTGCGCGTCTGCTCCGGCGCGGACGGCTGGATCGAGCCAGACTACGCCCTCCGCGATCGTCACGAGGTGGACGAGGTCACATGCGACGGACTCGACAACGACTGCGACGGCGACATCGACGAGGGCCTCGAACCACCCCTGGCCGACAACCAGGACGGCGTCTGCGCGGCCTCCGTCCGTGTCTGCGCCGGGCTCAGCGGCTGGATTGAGCCCGACTACGACGCGGTCGACGGATTTGGCGTCGAGACCTGCGACGGGCTCGACAACGACTGCGATGGCACAGTCGACAACGACCTCGACGCGCCCGATGCGGCGCGAACCGAGGGCGTGTGCGCGGGCTCCCGCCAGCGGTGCGATGGGGCCGCAGGCTGGGTCGAGCCGGAGTACGCAGACATCGACGCGTACGATGTGGAGGAGACGTGTGACGGGCTCGACAACGACTGCGACGGCCGCACGGACGAGGAGCTGAGCCCCGGCCTTGCGCTGCGAAACCTGGGCGTATGCCTCGGGGCGACCCAGGTCTGCCTGGGCGCTGCCTCCTGGGCGGAGCCCAACTACGCCGTAATCGAGGGCTTCGAAGAGGACGAGGTCCGCTGCGACGGACTCGACAACGACTGCGACGGCCAGATCGACGAAGATCCAGCCTGCGCGACGCCGGACGCCGGTTGCCACGGAGAAGGCTGCGCCGACACCTGCCTCGACTGCGACGCAGCGGCGGTCCCGGCGGCTGTCCGGGACGACGCCTGCGCGTGCGAGCTGAGCCGTCCTGGGTGGTTGTCCCTGGCCAATCTTCTCCTGCGCCGATAACCCACTTGAGTTCTCGCGCGCGCACGCGAGGAATTCGACGCGGCCCTGCCTGGTTTTCCTCGTCCGACGGCTCGGCCCCTGGTGATTCTCGGCTTGACAGCGCCCCGGCCTGCGAGTAGCGAATCCCCTACCATACGGAACCGAACTACCTGTCAGGAGGATCTGAAATGAACACACGATCGTTGTGGGCCATACTCGCGGTCCTTGGTCTTGCGCTCGCTGGCTGCCCCAGCGGCGACGACGCGGGCAAAGGCAAAACCGACGCGCCCAAGGCAGACGCCAAGAAGGATGACGGCGCCGCCAAGAAGGACGACAAGAAGGATGGCGCCCCCGCCAAGAAGGACGAAGAGGCCGCGCCCAGCGGGGACGGCGTCATCGCCATCCAGACCACGCTGACGGACGCGGAGAAGAAGTCGGCCACGGATCTGGCCGCCAAGGTCAAGCGCGGCAAATTCCCCTGGGCGGAGCAGGCCAAGAAGGAGAACGCCAACCTCTTCCTGCACCTGGCAGCCTCCTCCGACAAGCCGGAGATCGTCGCCGCGGCCCTGCACGGCATGAGCCGGTCCTGGACGTACTGGAAGAAGAACGACAAGAAGATGCACGTCAACGAGGACTACCAGAAAGTCGTCCGCGCCCGGCTCGGGTCCGCGGACACCAACGTCCTCGGCCGCGCCATCGAGGCCGCTCCCAACGCCATCGCTGTGGACAACCCGGACAAGGACGTCATCGACACGCTGGCCAAAATGGCCAAGGACCACGCCAACCCGGCGGCCCGCGTCGCCGCCGCGGACGCCATCGCCCGGTCCAAGGACTTCCAGAAGAACGAGGAGATCGTCACCGCCCTCCTGGACGCGCTGGACGACAAGGAGGCCTACGTGGTCTCCACCGCTCTGTTCCGCATGCAGTTCTCCGCCTACAGCATCGTCAAGAAAGAGGAGCTCTACGCCAAGGCCAAGGAGCTGCTCAAGCACGCCGACCAGGGCGTGCGCGGCCGCGCGGCGGTCTTCGCCGCGAACCTGGCGCAGAGCAACGAACAGAAAAAGGAGCTCGGCGACCTCATCTTCCCGATGCTCAAGGACCAGGCCCCGTTTGTTCGCTCCTACGCCGCCACCGCGCTGTCCACCCTCAAGCGCAAGGACGCCATCCACGCATTCATGGACATGCTCGATGACGTGGAGAAGAACAGCTACAACATCAAGTACACCAAGCTGACCGGCGAGCCGGGCACTGTGCACCACGATGGGTCGGCGTGGTCCCGGGTGGACGACGCGGTCCTCTACTCCCTCAAGTCCATGACCTGGAGTCTCGGCGACAGCAAGTTCCAATACGGCAAGATCAACTACAAGACCGTGGACCAGGACCTCGGCGCCGCCAAGAAGGAAGCACGGGCTTGGTACAAGAAGAACAAGAAGGACCTGCCTCCGGCGCAGTGACCTCCGGCCGCGCGCGACCTGCGTGGCTGTCCTATCTCCACATTGGGCGCCTCCTCTGGGGCGCGTTCGCCGTGCTTATCGCGGTCGCCTCATGGTACGGTCTGTACCGCGGCGAGCCCGACATCGACGGGCTCGACCTCACTGAGTTCGTCCACCTGGAGGACCCCGCACAGCGCGCGTGGTCACAGGGGCGTGAGTACGTCCCGGGCTTTCTGGTCGCCAGGCTGGCGGGACCCGAGGGCGTCGAACTCGACGACGTCTACTACGCCGAGTCCCGCGTCCGACCCAACGGTACGCAATTCGATGTGCGCCGTGTCAGCAACATCACCAAGACCCCGCAGGCCAAGGAGATCCTCCTGGCAAACTCCGGCGCCACCGCGCTGTTCGCGGTGGAGGTCTTTGGGCAACAGCAGGCGCTGCTTCTCATCGACTTTGGCGGAGACGAGCGCGACACCTCCGCCCTCAGCACCCGCGCGGACCGGGCTCGCCTGGAGGTCACCAACCTCATGACAACAGGCCGGCGGGGGGGCGTCGGTCAGCGTCTCTACGGCCTGCACAAGCCGGCCCGAGAGCTGCGAGCCACAGTGAGCGCGGGCAAGTACATAGTGGAGACACCCGGGGGGGCCGTCACGATCGACGCCGACACTGGCGCAGTCGACGCCCCGGACATCCTGACCTACCAGCCGCGCTACTTTGCACAGAAGCAGCTGGTTCCCTGGCTTGTGGATACCATCCGAGGCCTGAGCTGGGTCGGGCCGCGCAAGATCGCGCTGCTCGAAAAATTTGTCTTTGGACACCGCGACCGACTCAAGCGTGCGGCCTTCGCCATGGGCCTCGTGGACGAGTCCGCCAACCTGCGCTCTGAGCTCGACCAGGAGCCCGGCGAGGCGCTGGAGTTCGAAGTCGGCGCCGACGTGACCTCCACCGAGTGGCCCCCCAGAACCGTCACCTCGGCCTTCGACGAGACGGAGCCGGGCGAGGGCGAGTGGACACCCACCGGCACCAAATGGCTCCACCGTCTGCCCAAGGCCCCACCCGCGTTCTACAAGACCGCCGTGCGCATGGACCCCAAACGCCCGTACGAGGCGCTGGTCCTCATCGCGATGGACATGCGCCAGCTCGAGCTCGGCATGGTGGCGGGCACGGTGAACCCCCAGCCGAGCTTCGGGACACCGGGCACCGGCATCATCCCGCGCGAGCCGGAGATCCTCGACAACCTCGTCGCCGGCTTCAACGGCGGATTTCAGACTGCGCACGGCGCCTACGGCATGGTCGTGAACCGGCAGACCATCCTGCCCGCCATGCCCCACGCGGCGACCATCGCCATCCGGGACGATGGCCAGGTCAGAATGGGGACCTGGTACAACAGCATGACCGTCCCTGACGATCTCAACAGCCTGCGCCAGAACCTCCCTCCGCTGGTCGCGGACGGCGTGTTCAACCCCACCAACAAGCGCAGCCGATGGGGGGGCACGTCCTCGGACCTGGACCTCCTCAACACCACCCGCAGCGGCATGGCCCTGTGCGGCGAACACACGCTCATGTACGCGTGGTGCAAGTCGTGCTCGGCGGACGCAATTGGGCGGGCCTTCATCTCAGCGGGATGCAGCTACGGCATGCACATGGACATGAACCCGACACACACCGGGTGGTCCTGGTACAAGGTGGACTCCGCGAAAATGGGCCGTGACGGTGGGCTCGACGGCGCATTGAGCGCCAAGGGTGCCAAGCGCATGGACTTCCGGGTCGAGCGCTACATCGAGCGCGACGTGAAGGACTTTTTCTACCTGACGCTGCGCCGCGACTTCAGCACCCGTGTGGGACCTCCGCCCGCAGGCTTTGGCCCCTGGAGCACGGAGCACGCCCCCTCCGGGACCGAAGGCTTCTTGCCGGTCGCAGCCAGCAGCACAGACGCAGACGGGACCCTGTTGGTGGTGATGGACGCCGCGCGCCTCAAGGTGTCGTTCCGCAGGGGGGACGACGAGCCCGACCCCATCGGCACCCAGCGTCCAGCAGACCCCGTGCGTCTCAAGTATGGCGTCGCGGCGCTCGACCTGGGCATCACCCGCAACGCAGGCCTCGTGGTGGACGGTCGCATCCACGCCCCGCCGGTGCCCGGCCAGCCCGCTCTCGTCCCCAGCGAGGGCCAGCTCGAGATCCTGCCAACACTGCCGGAAAGCAAGCCGCGCACATTCCGGGGCGGCTGGCCCCTCGTGAAGGACGGGCGGCCCAACCTCTTCCCCATCGCCGGTCCCCAGGGCATGCGCTGGGGCGCGCTGGCGCTCAGCGAGGGGCGGCTCATCTACATCCAGGGCACCAACCCGTCGGCCATGGCCAATACGCTCATCTCCATGAACGTCAAGACTGCCGTCGTCACCCAGCTCATCGCCCGGTCGTCGCCGCTCGTCTTCCTGCACGGCGGGGAGGAGGTGGTGCCGCTGACGGGCGAGCAGTCCGTGTTCGACGCCACCCGCGCCAAGACGACGCACCTCTATTTCGAGGTCACCCCCGACGGGCCTCGCACCGCGCGACTCGGCTTGGAGGCCGTGGAGCTCTCCGACGAGGAGCTGCTGCGGCAGCGGCGCCTGCAGGGGCAGATCAAGGCCATGCGACA
>CALBXO010000667.1 GCA_937890335.1 uncultured Pseudomonadota bacterium
CGCCGCGCTCCTGCTCGCCGCCGCGCACACCTCGGCGTGGGACGATTGGGATGTCCACCTTGCGGAGCTTCAGCGCCTCGCGGGGGCTACTGGACTGGTCGAGGCCGGGTTGGCCGACGCAGCCCAGGCGGCTGGAGTCGTGGCGATTGGCGCCAACGAACCAGAGCGCGCGCGCGACGCGCTGGAGATCGCGCTGGGCCAATGGTGGGAGCTGCGGGACCGGGAGCGCGCGGCGCGCGCCAAGGCCATGATCGACGAGCTGCCGTCGTAGGAGGGACCATGCCGCGAGAGCACAAGGTTGATGCCGCAGCCGGACGCCCGAGGCACCCCGCGGCGTCGCGCCGTTGTGCCGCCCGACTGGCCTGCTTCGCGCTGGTCGGCATGGTAGGGCACCTCATCGCCTGCGACGGAACCGACACCGGCGGGGTGGGCCAGCGCGGCCTCAGGGACGCAGGCGCTGACCCAATGGATGCGAGCGTATCTGACACGGCGCAGGGGACCGACGCCGGGGCGCCGGATGCCGGAGATCTGCCCAAGGCCGACCTCACCCCGGAAGACACGGTCAGCCCGTGCGATTGCGACGATGGCAACACCTGCAACGGCGTCGAGAGCTGCAATACCGATGGAGAGTGCGTGGCTGGCGTGCCGGTAGAATGCGGCGACGACACCCTGTGCAACGGGGTGGAAACCTGCGATCCGGCGAGCGGGCGCTGCGTGGAGGGGGAGCCGGTTGTCTGCGGCGACGACACCTTGTGCAACGGGGTGGAAACCTGTGATCCGGCTACCGGCCAGTGCGTGGCGGGGGAGCCGGTCGTCTGTGGCGACGACACTCTGTGCAACGGGGTGGAGTCCTGTGACCCCAGCACGGGGGCCTGCCTGCCCGGCGCCGACGTCGTCTGCGATGACGGCCGACCGTGCAACGGAGTGGAGACCTGCGCCGCCGAAACCGGTGAGTGCACGGCGGGGGTGGCCGTGGTCTGCACCGATGGCGACCCCTGCAATGGGCTGGAGACCTGCAATGTGGCCTCGGGACGCTGTGAGGCGCAGCCAGCCCCATTGTGTCCCTCGGCGCCCGATGCGTGCGGGCAGAACGGGGGCGAGGGCGGAGCGGTCGCCGGTCGCGTTACGGCGGCCGCCGGCGGAGCGTTTCGCTTGCTGGACACGGAAACCTGGGCCGACGCGTCCGCCCTGCTCGACCGCCTCGAGGCACACCCCGGCGTCACGCGGACGCCGTTGTCCACGATTCTGCGCCAGGACCTGAACCGGACCGGAGAGCGGGTGACGGTCAGCGGCGTCGGCTGTTTCCACGATGGCTTCCGGTGGAACAGCGGTGACAACAACGTGGACTATTGGTGGCCGCAGGGTGTGACCGGGTCGTCCGACCACGCGCCTGGCCAGCGGTTTGATGGGCGCCGGGTGATGCTGGTGAGCTGGTACCACAAGCACACCGAGGACGGGAACGCAGACTTCCCCAAAGGGGTCCGGATCTCCATCGTGGACCACACGGACCCCAGCGAGATCCGGTACCGCCACGTTCTGCTGGCCGAGCCCGTAGAGGTGGACGGTCGCGTCGACCTGCGGCCCATCTCTGGACGCAACGACTCTGTGCACGCCGGCGGCATCGTCTGGGCAGGGGATTTTCTCTACATTGCCGACACCAGCACTGGGTTCAGAGTCTTTGACCTGTCGCGCATACTCGCCGTCTCCACCGGGCAGGGCAACCGGCTGGGTTGGGACGCGGGCAGTGACGAGTACCACGCCTACAACTACGCGTACGTGGTCCCGCAGACCGGGCGGTACCGCTTGTGCGGGGGCAGCTGCTGTGCACGGTTCAGCTGGGTCTCTCTCGACCGTACGGTAGAGCCTGCGCGGCTGGTTGCCGGCGAGTACGTGTCCGACGCGACCACCGGCAGGATGCACGCGTGGCCCATCCGGGAAGAGGGGGGCCTGTGGCTGGAGGAAGGCGGCGCGGAGAGCACCGCCGCGTGGTTCCCCGGGGTGGTTAAGATGCAGGGCGGTGCGGTTGTGGACGGCAAGTTCTACTTCTCGAGCAGCAACCCAAACCTGGGTCTGCCGCCGTCCCCGGGCAGCCTCTACTACGCCGCGGCCGTGGGACGGGATGTGTCCCAACGGCGCTACCCGTTCCTGCCCGAGGACCTGTACTACCGCGCGGAGACGGACGAACTCTGGACCTGCACGGAGTATCCTGCCGGGATCCGCGGGCAGACACGTTTCTGCATGTCCGTGCTCACGTCGGAAGTTCGCGATGGGTGCGACTGACCGCGGCTTCCGGGGATGGATTGGGCTACAGCTCGAGCCGCGCCGTCAGCCGCGTAAACCGCAGCCGCGCGTCCGCGTTCTGCACCGCCCGCTTGATGGCGCGCTCCATCCCGATGAGTACCACCAGGCGCTTGGCGCGCGTGATGGCGGTGTAGAGCAGGTTGCGCTGCAACATCACGTAGTGCCCCGTCACCAACGGGATCACCACAGCCGGGTACTCTGATCCTTGGCTCTTGTGGGCGGTCACCGCGTACGCGAGCACCAACATGTCGATCTCGTCGCGCGCGTATTGGACGTCGCGCCCATCCATGTCGACGACCACGCCGGACGGCGCGGCGTGTTTCACCAGACCCACATCCCCGTTGAACACCTCTTTGTCGTAGTCATTGAAGAGTTGCATCACGCGGTCGCCGGGACGGAAAGGGCCAGTCGGGCGATCGTTCTGCGGCGGGTTCAACAGCGCCTGCAGGCGCAGGTTCAGGTGTTCGGTCCCCACAGGTCCCTTCTTCATGGGAGCGAGCACCTGCACGTCCGCGATGGGGTCGAGCCCAAATGCGCTCGGCGCCCGCTGGGACACGACCCGCAGCGTCTTGTCGAGGGCGTCCTCCGCGTCCACCGCGGGGATGAAATAGAAATCTGCGGTGGCGCCGCGCTGGTTGCGCTCCGGGACGTGGCCCGCGTTGACGCGGTGCGCGTTGCGCACAATTCCGGAGGCCTCGGACTGGCGGAACACTGTGTCCAGGCGGACGACGGGGACCTGGTCGGACTTGATCAGGTCGCTGAGCACGTCTCCGGGGCCCACGCTCGGCAGCTGGTCTACGTCCCCCACGAACACCGTGATGCACCCGTCGGGGATGGCGCACAGCACCGCCTGGGCCAGGTAGACGTCCAGCATGGACGCCTCGTCGATGACGACGATATCGGCCTCCAACGGGTGGTCCTTCTTGCGCTGAAAGCCGCCGGCGATCCAGCTGAACTCCAGCAGACGATGCAACGTCTTGGCCTCCTTGCCGGTCGCTTCCGACATGCGCTTGGCGGCGCGACCGGTGGGCGCGCCAAGTAGAATCTGGAACTCCATCACCTCCGCCAGCTGGCAGATCGCGCGCACGAGCGTCGTCTTGCCCGTGCCGGGTCCCCCGGTGATCACGAGCACCGCCTCGCAGAAGGCGCGCATCACCGCCTCCCGCTGCTGCTCCGCCAACTGGACCCCGAGTCCCTCCTCGACGCGCGCCATGTCCGCCGGCTCCACGTCTTCCCCGAGCGCCGTGTCCATCAGTCGATGCAGCTCGTTGGCGACGGCCTGTTCAGCATTGTGCGCGCGCCGGCTGAAGACGGCCGCGTGACCGGCCTCCGGCGCCGGCTCCAGGACCAGACGCCCCTCGGTGCACAGGGCCTCGATCTGGTGCCGGACCTGCGGATCGCTCACCGCCTGTCCCAGAAAGACGCAGGACCGCTGCGCCAGCTCATCCGTGGGGAGGTAGAGGTGGCCCTCGCTGCTGGCGGCGTCCAACGCGTGAAGGACGCCTGCGCGAATCCGCCGCGGATCGTCGCCGCGGATGCCCAGCTTGCCCGCGACATTGTCGGCGAGCGCAAAGCCCACGCCGTGAATGTCGCGCGCGAGCGAATACGGGTTTGCGGTGATGCGCCGGACGACCTCGGCGCCGTACTTCTTCTGAATCCGCGCGTGGTAGCCCTTGCTGACTCCATAGGAGAACAGGAAGCGCCGGACTTTCTCGAACGCCTCCTCTTCGTGGGAGTGCTCTTTGCGCGCGCCCACGATCCGCTCAAGCCTCACCTTGCCGATGCCCTCGACCTCGGTGAGGCGCTCCGGCGTGTTCTCGATCACGTCGAGGATGTCGGGTCCAAAATGCCCAACGAGCCGCTTGGCGAGCACCGGACCGACGCCGTGCGCCTGGCTGTGCGCGAGGTACTTCTCCATTCCCTCGGCGGTGACCGGAAGCTGCGCGTCGATGTCCTCGAGTTTGAACTGCCTGCCGAAGACCGCGTGTCGGTCCCAGCGCCCCTCGGCGCGGACGTGCTGACCAACCCTGGCGACGCCGAGCGCTCCGACGACGGTGATGAGTCGGCCGTCCGCCGTCTCCAGCTCCGCGACGCTCCACATCCCGTCGTCCGTCGTGTGGCGCAACCGGGTCAGAGTCCCGTCAATCGTTTCGGTGGGCCCGGTGGGCCGCCTGGCTGCCATGGGACCTTGTGGCTCGCGGCGTGTGCGTCGCGCGTGCAGGCCCCCGCGGGGGATGGAGTGCGCGCTCACACATGCTGTTCCTTCACCGCGACGACTGTAGGCGGGCTTTGCGCGGCGGGCAACCCATCGCGATCCCCGACAGCGTGGCGGTGCGAGGCCCCGGTAGCCACTGCCGCGAGCGGTGCTCCCACGCACGCCGCCCAGCCCGGACCTCTGCGCGCGTTCCGGGACACCGCGGCGTCGGACCCTCCCGACGCGGCCCGCCGGTCGCCGCCGGAGCACGCAGCGGCCGGGCCGCGCGGTCTCAACCCTCGGTGTCTCGGTCCGATCTTCGGTGGCGCGCCAAAACAGCGTCGAGGGCGTCGTCCTCTTCGCGTCGCCGCTGCACCGCGGCGACCTCAGCGGACTGCGCGGCCGCGCGCCTCTCCACCAACTCGGCGTCGCGCTGGGCGGCGACGTACACTTCGCGCGCGCTGTCGGCGACTGCCTCGAGACGTTCGAGATCCGCATGCGCGACAGCCAGCTGTACCTGGGCGTGGTCTGCCTGGTGCCGCAGCGCCCGTTCCCCGTCGGCGTGCAGCATTCGATCGGCGATGGTGAAACCGCCCGCGCGCTCGGTGGCTGTCTGTTCCGCATAGGAGCGCAGATCCGCCTCGGCGGTCCCGTGGGCGGTCTTCGCTTCCGCCACCAGGGCCTGCGCGTTTGCGACCTGCGCCATCGCGTGGCCCAGCGAGGCACGGGCCGCGGACACTTCCGTGGTACGCACGGCGAGCAGTCGCTCCAGCGGCGATTTCCGGCGGTTCACAGCCCGCTGAGGCGTTCCTGGAGCTTCACGGACGCCGCGTAGTCGGGAAACTGGGCGAGCAAGCGCGACCATGTGGCCTTTGCGCGCTCCTTGTCCTTGGGGCCCTCAAGGTAGGCGGCTCCCAGCCTGTCCAGCTCAAACGCGGTGAGATCCTGCCGCTCGGCCACCTTGTCGAGCAGCCCAAGGCCGGCGGCCTCGTCCTCGGCGCCAATGGCTTGCCAACCGGCGATCGCGCGGCCCACGGCCGCGGCGTGGTTCGTCGGGTCCGCCTGCGCAATCTTGGAGTACTCCAGGAACGCCGCCTTGGCCTGCTTGCTGTGCAGGAGTTGGTCGGCCTTGGCCAGTTTGGCGTCGTCGCTGAGGGGTGCCGCTGGCTGGGACGTGGGGCTCTTGCCCGCGCGGTCGAGCATCGTCCGCGCGTCGGTCACCCGCTTCTGAATGAACTCGCGGCTGACGCCGTACAGCTCCTGCTCCTTCACGCCGAGCTGGAGCGCCTTCTCCCACGCCTGAAGGGTCTCGACGATGGCGGTCTCCGCGTCCTTGTTCTCCGTCCCGCGCAGCCACCCGTGGATGAAGTGCGTGCGCCAGTCATCCGGACGCGCGATGAGGAGCTTGTCGACAATCTTCCTGGCCTCCGCGAGCAGGCCAATGTTGATGTACGCGTAGGCGAGGCGGGGTGCCACGTAGTGACCGGCACCGCGCTCGTCGTACGTCTTGCGGTAGATGTCGATCATGTCGAACTGTCGCCCGGAGCGCGCCGCCAGCGCCTCGGCCTGGGTCAGCACGGTGGACTCGGGCCGCTGGAAGAGCTCCTTGCGCTTGTCGACCAGAATGTCGATGACCTCGTTGTCCTTTGGATTCTCGTCCGTCCTGGCGGGCTCGGCCCGTTCCGGAGCGCGGAACGGAGCGTGCACGGCCTGGTCAAAGTCGACGCCCGCCGCCCGCTGCACGGGTGGGCGCAGATCGCAGCCGCCCAGCAGCAACACAAGGACCATCAAAGACGCGAGCAGGCCCGTCCGGAGCGCCGCGGGGCGGACCCAGCCCTCGTCGCTGCACGCGGCGAGAAGCGTCGCAACCGTACTGAGTCCTGGGACCACCAGATCGGGTGCCAGCGCCGCCAGCGGGGCCAGCACGAACCGGCGCGTGGCCAGGCCTGGATGGGGCACGGTCAGGTCCGGAGAGTCGATCGTCTGCTGGCCAAACACGAGAATGTCGAGGTCCACGGTCCGAGGGCCCTTGGGCCGGTCCAGCTCGCGCCGCCGGCCGCGACCTACCTCGATCTCCAGCAGGATCCGCAACAGTTCGCGGGGCGCAAGCGTCGTCTGCAGCTCGATCGCCGCGTTCAGGAACTGAGGTTGCGACTCGTCCAGGCGCGGCTCGGTCTCAAAAAGGGTGGAGATGCGCGCGTTGGCGTCGATGCGCTCTCGGACGGCGTCGAGCGCCCCATGCAGGTGCGCGGCGCGGTCACCGAGGTTGCTGCCCACGCCGAGGAAGACCCGTGTCATGTATCTTCCGCGAGGATGCGATGAGCCAGGTCCTGGTCCGTGGCCGGGCTGCGCTCAATGGTCTCCGCCTGGAGATCCAATTGGTTGAGCCGATCAAACTCCTCAGCGGTGATCAAGATCGCCGCCGGCTTGCCATTCTGGGTGATCAACACGGGCCGGTTGGTCTCGTTGAGTTGGCGTAGAATCCTCGACGCCTGGGCCTTGAACTCCCCCAAGGGGACGACATCTTCGGAAAATCTGATGTGTTTCATCGCGCCTCAGTCTCCCCCAGACGTTTTAGGGTTGTCAAACTCTATCCTGGGCCTTATTCAACACCAACAAGAGATCCATATACGGTCTGAATACAGACCTGAATTAGTGTTAGGCCCCGACACGAAACCGTGCGTCGTGGTTGCAGAGAACGGAGCTTTCGCCGTAAAGTGCGCGTCCATTTGGTAGCCACACTTACCCGCCCTCGAGGGCGGACCCGGAGGTGCTCTTGGAGCAGTTCCTTCAAGTAGCGTTCGGATTTCCAACGGTGATCTACACCGTACTGCTGGGCCTGTCCCTGCTCTACTGGAGCTTTGTCATCTTCGGCGCCGTGGACATCGATATGTTCGGCGGCGCTGACGGTGCGGCAGAAGGTGGCGTGGAAGGCTCGGTGGAGGGCGTCAAAGAGGGCGTCGCCGAGGGCATCAAAGAAGGCATTGCCGAGGGCATCAAAGAGGGCATGGCGGAGGGCCTCAAGGAGGGCCTCTTCGAAGGTGTCAAAGAAGGCATCGCCGAGGGCGTCAAGGAAGGACTCGCCGAAGGAATGGCCGAGGGGGCCGCGGAGGGCGCGGCCGACGGCTCCGTCGAGGGTGCCAAGGGCAGTCTGGGTGATTCGGCTGCGGAGGCGGCCACACAGGCGGGCCTCATCTCCAATGTCTTTGCGGCGCTGAAGCTCAGAAGCGCGCCCGTGACTGTGGTCATGAGCCTGTTCGTTCTGGTCTCCTGGCTGATCTCCAGCTTGACGATGCACCTGGCGCCGCCCGTGCTGCCGGAGTCGGTCCCGCAGTGGGCGCTGGCGGTCGCGGTGCTGACCCTGGGGAGCCTCGTGAGCCTCGTTGCCACGTCAGTCGCGGTCAGACCGCTTGCGCCGATCTTTGAGTCGCGTCGGACCATTGGCCAGCACACGCTGGTGGGTAAAGAAATGATCATCCTCACCAGCGAAGTAGACCGGGGCTTTGGCCAGGCCAGGGCCATCGACCAGGACCTGATTCTGTCCGTACGGTGCCCCGCGCCCAACGGACTCAGCAAGGGCTCGCGAGCCCTGATCATCGATTACGACCGTCGGGAAAACGTGTATCACGTCGAGCCCATGGACCAGTTTCTTCCCAAAGCACCCGGCTCTCTAGAGGAACAACTGGACGAGCTCGCCGTGGCGCCGCAACCCGCTCACGCATCCAAGGAGGCCTGAACCATGTTTGAAGATCCAACCTTACTCATCATCATCGGCATCGCCGTCGCCGTTGCGGTCGTCGTCGTCATCGGTTTGATCGTCTTGGTGACGAAGTTCTACCGCAAGGTGGAACAGGGCAAAGCGCTCATCATCAACAAGACCAACGTGAACTACGTCTCCTTCAACGGTGGCATCGTCTGGCCCATCGTGCACAAATGGGAGGAGATGGACATCAGCCTGAAGACCATCGAGATCGACAGGCGCGGCAAGGATGGCCTCATCTGCCAGGACAACATCCGGGCGGACATCAAGGTCTCCTTCTTTGTGCGGGTCAACAAGACCGAGGAGGACGTGCTCAAGGTGGCGCAGTCCATCGGCTGCGCCCGCGCCAGTCACCAGGACACTCTGGAGACCCTCTTCAACCCGAAGTTCTCGGAGGCGCTCAAGACCGTCGGTAAGGCGATGGAGTTTGAGACGCTCTACACCGAGCGCGAGAAGTTCCGCAACGACATCATCCGCGTCATCGGCGAGGATCTGAACGGCTACAAGCTGGAAGACGCCGCCATCGACTTCCTGGAGCAGACGCCCATCGAGGCGCTCGACGCCGACAACGTGCTCGACGCCCAGGGCATCGAGAAGATCCGCCGGCTCACGATGTCACAGCACATCCTGACCAACGAGCACGTCGCCGAAGAGCAGGAGAAGATCAAGAAACGTAATGTGGACAAAGAGATCCGCATCATGGCTCTCGACCGTGAGGAGGCCGAGAAGCGCGAAGTCCAGAAGCGCGAGATTCTCCAGGCCAAGGCCAAGAACGAGTCCGAGACCCGCGTCTACCAGGCCCAGCAGCTTCAGACCGCCGAGACCGAGCGCATCAAGGCCACGCAGGACATCGCTCTGAAAGAAGAGCAGAAGATGCGCGAGGTCGAGATCGCCAAGCGCCGACGCGAGGGTGCCGTCTCCATCGAGAACGAGCGCATCGAGAAAGAGACCGGCGTTGAGGCGGTCAACAAAGAGCGCGAGGTCGAGCTCCGCCGCTACGGCAAGGACAAGGACATCGAGAAGGAGAAGAAGGAGATTGCGGACATCGTCCGTGGGCGCGTGGCCGTCGAGAAGACGGTGGCCCAGGAAGAGGAGCTGATCAAAGACGTCCGCGAGATCAAGGAGGCCGAGCGTAAGAAGACCGTGACCATCACGGACGCTGAGGCCGCCGCCCAGGGCGCGCTCGTTCGAGAGATCAAGGCCGCCGAGGCGCAGGAGCAGGTCGCAAGGTTCGACGCCAAGAAGATGCTCACCATCGCCGAGGCCGAGCTCGAGGCCGCCTCCAAGCAGGCGACCGCCAAGCAGAAGCTGGCCGAAGGTACGCAGGCAGAAGAGGCGGCCAGCGGCCTCGCCGCCGTCCGCGTCAAGGAGGCCAACGCCGTTGCCATCGAGAAGGAGGGCGCCGCTGAGGCGAACGTGCTCCGCCAGAAGATGGAGGCGCAGGCCACCGGTTCCGAGCAACAGGGCATGGCCGCTGCGCGCGTCAAAGAGGCGGACGCCGGCGCGGTCGAAAAGTACGGCCTGGCCGAGGCGGGTGTCACCCGTGAGAAGGGCTTGAGCGTCGCCGAGGTGACCAAGCAGCAGGGCCTGTCCGAGGCCGTCGCTGTCCAGGAGAAGCTCCAGGCGGAGGCCCGCGGTCTGGCCGACAAGGCCGAGGCCATGAAGGCCCTCGACGGTGTAGGTCGCGAGCACGAGGAGTATCGGATCCGCATCGGCGCCTACGAGAACATTCAGCTCAAGGGCATCGAGGCCAACCGCCTCATCGCCGAGGCCCAGGCCCGCGTCCTGGCAGAGGCCATGAAGTCCGCCGACATCAACATCGTCGGCGGCGACGGCGAGTTCTTCGACCGCTTCGTCAAGGCGGTCGGCGCCGGCAAGAGCGTGGACGGGTTTGTGGACCACAGCGAGGTGTCCCAGAAGCTGCTCGGCGGCTACCTGGACGGCAGCAAGTCCCTGCCCGACGACCTCAAGGACATCCTGTCCAGCGGCGGCGTCACCAGCGGCGACGTGCAGAACCTGTCGGCGGCGAACCTCATGCACAAGCTGGCGGGCAACCTCAGCGACGGTGACAAATCCACCCTCATGAAGCTGCTCCAGAAGGCGAAGGGCTGACCTTTGCCGCTGGTGTCAGATGGGTAGCGGATAGAGGGTAGCGAGGCGCGGCCGGGTGGCGCGCGGGAGCAACAAGTCTCCCGCGCCGCCCCGCCACCTCCGGCACACCGGGACGACATGTCCGACGAAGAAAAGACCGAGCCTCAGGCCGAAGGCGAGCTCGCCGGCGGCAACTACGAGATCATCCGTCGCCGCCTGGTTGACCAGGGCAAGGCGCTGCGGACCAAGGCGGACGCGCTCAACACGAGCCGCACCGACACCTTTGGGTCCACCAAGATGGAGGTGCTCGCCAACGCGCGCATCCGAACGGAGAACAATTGCGTTCCCCGCGACATCGTCAGCGTCGGCGGTAAGCTGCTGTTTGGGTACAACGTCTTCATCGGCATGAAGACGGAGACCAAGATCGAAGACGTCTTCGGCGTACACGAGCTCGTGGGCGAGGGCGAAGCGCTCGAGTTCAACGAGCTTCCCGTGAGCACGGGCGCGCCCTACCTGGATGACTCCGGGTTCCGCGAGGCGTTCCGCGCGCTGTACGAGTACCACGCGACCGCCAGGCTTCTGCAGCTGCGCATCCTGGATGGGCGCCTGCTGGCCATCTTTCAGACGGGCAGCTCGGCCCGCGATGTACGCGTGTTCAACTGGGCGCTGGACGCGCAAGGCAAAGCCGTCTACCAGGACGACCGCGGCGACCGCTACCATACCTTCCCAGCGTCTCACGACTTTGAATGGCGCGACACGTCGCGCGAGATGCACGTCTACGGTGAGTTCCCCCACGTCTCCATCCTGGACAAGGTCTTTGTCGAGTGCGTCGGCGGCGATCTCACGGTCAAGATTGAGGACAACACCAGGAGTGGTGGCGGCATCTACGCCGAAGACGTCGTCGACCCCCACCAGACACTGGCCGACGGCGTCATCCAGTTTGCCGAGGTCGGCAGCCTCATCCTCCTCAAGATCAGGCCGTACCGTGAGGAGATCTGGCGCTACCTGGTCTTCAATACGCTGACGCAGACCGTCGCGCGCATCGACGCCATCGGCACCGCCTGCGTGCAGCTACCGGAGAACCACGGGATCATCTTCCCCGGTGGTTTCTACCTCGCAAGCGGCGATCACAAGGTGTTTGACGGCGACACCGATGGGCTCGAACTCAAGAAGTCCGTTCGGTCACCCAACGGCGAAGACGTGCTCTACGTCTTCCACCAGCGGGACGAGGGGCGCTATGTGCTCCTGCCCTACAACCTGATTCGCAAGGAGGTCACCAACCCGATTATCGGGCATGGCTTCTCCCTGTTCGAGGACGGGCGCATGGTGGTCTTTCGGGCCAACAGCGACGAGGCGACCAAGGTCCACCCCATGCAGGTGTGGATGACGCCCTTCGTCAGCGCCGAATTCCACGCCCAGACACCCACCGACGGCTCCTTCCTCGGCAAGATCGGCAACGCGGACCTGGTGCGCGGCATCTCGGAGTTCTACTCCGTGTGCCGCAGCATCGACGACCAGCGGCCCACGGTGCAGATCTACGAGGATCTGATCGCGCAGACGCAGCGAACGCTGGACAGCTTCCACTGGCTGGCAGCCGGTGAGGTTGGCAACTTTGAGACCGACCTCAAGGCGGTAAAGAGCACCGCCGAGCTCATCATCGACGAGTTCGAGAAGGTGCTGGCGCTGCGCAAGCAGGCATCCGAGGCGGTCGCGGAGGCGGTCGAAGTCCAGGCGGAGCTCAAGACGCGGCTGGATCCAGACCACTGGAAGACCGTCGACGACTTTGTCGGGACACTCAGCGCGCTGCGCAAGCAGCGCGGCCATCTCATCACGCTCAAGGAGATGCGGTACATCGACGTGCCGCGGCTGGAGGCGCTCGAAGCCGAGGTCATCGAGCACTTCGACAGCGTCAGCCTCGCCGCCGTCGATTTCCTGCTGCGCCCCGAGGCGCTCCAGCCCTACCACTCCGAAGTGGAGGCCATCACCGAGCAGATCGATGAGGTGACCAAGGTCACCGAGTCCGAGAAGCTTCGCGAGCGCCTGGAAGAGATGTCCCTGGCGCTGGACCTGCTCACGGAGGTCCTCGGCGGCCTCAAGATCGACGACGCCACGGCGCGCACGGCCATCCTGGAGGGGATCTCCGAGATCTTCGGCCTGCTCAACCGTACGAAGGCGCTGCTGGTCAACCGTCGTAAGGAGCTCGGCAGCTCCGAGGCGCGCGCCGAGTTTGGGGCGCAGTTCAAGCTCTTTGGCCAGAGCGTCACCAGCGCACTTGGGCTGTCGGACTCTCCCGACAAATGCGACGACCAACTGTCGCGGCTCATGGTGCAGCTCGAGGACCTGGAGAGCCGCTTCTCCGAGTTTGACGAGTACGCCGAGGACCTGGCGGTCAAGCGCGAGGAGGTCTACGAGGCCTTCACCCAGAAGAAGCAGTCCCTCCAGGAGGAGCTGCAACGGCGCGCGCGAAACCTCACAAAGGCGTCGGACCGGATTCTCGCGGGCATCCAAAGGCGCGCCAAATCCATGACGGAGGAGGACACGCTCAACGCGTATTTCGCCTCCGACGCCATGGTGCTCAAGATCCGCGACATCGCCGCGGAGCTGCGCAACCTGGGCGACTCGGTCAAGGCCGACGATGTCGAGGCAAAGATCAAGGCGTCGCGGGATCAGGCGCTGCGCCAACTCCGGGATCGCAAGGACATCTACGAGGACGGCGAGGCCGTCATCAAGCTCGGCAAGCACCGCTTCAGCGTCAACACGCAGGAGCTGGAGTTGACCATGCTGCCCACCGACGACGGCATGCAGCAGCATCTCACGGGCACCGAGTTCTTTGAGAACGTGACGGGCCACCCCGAGCTGGATGCCACACGCGCGTTCTGGAGCCAGCACCTGGTCAGCGAGACGCCGAACGTCTACCGGGGCGAGTTCCTCGCCGCGAGCATCCTCTTCGACGCGGAGGAGGAGAAGGGCGGCCTGACCGTCCAGGGCCTCTACGACGCGACGCGAGCCGAAGGCGAAGCGCTGCTCGGGCTGGTCCGGAAGTACGCCTCCGAGCGCTACGACGAAGGGTACGAGCGCGGTCTGCACGACGCCGATGCCACGGCGATCCTGGATCGTTTGCTGCACCTGCGCCAGACGAGCGGTCTACTCCGGTTTGCGCCGGCACCGCGGGCGTTGGCGTCCCTTTTCTGGGCGTTTGGCGAGCTCGAAGACGACGAAAAGAAGGGGATGGCAGGGCGCGCGATGAGCCTGGGCGCGCTGCGTACTTCCCTGGGCATGGCGGCGGGTCTTCGCGGGCTTGGCATCGAACTGGGCGAGCGAATCGCCCCGTTCGCGCTGTCGCTTGGGTTGGAAGAGTACGCGGTGGAAGCGGGCGCCTACCTGGCTGAGGAGCTGGTGGCCGAGAGGCCGCGCTTTGCCACCAGCCGCGAGGGGCAGCAGCTCTACGAGGCGTTCCGGGGTGCGTTCAAGGGCGATCTGAAGGGGCTGGACCTCAAGTCGCAGTGGCACCTGGTCAACGCCTGGCTCACCGCGGTCGCCGGAGATGGATCCGTGGCGTTGCCGGAGGCTGCGGGAATCGCGCTGACGGACGGCAAGGTCGAACGGGAGCTCAACTCCGTGCCTACCGCCGTGGAAGTGCCTGGGCTTCTCGGACAACATCCCAACGTCAAGCAGCGCGTGCTTCAGCTGCGGCTCGACGAGTTCCTGCCACGGCTCCGGGCCTTCCGCGAAGTGCGCGTTCCCGGGTACGAGAACTACCGCAAGGTCCGCCACAGCGTCATCGAGAGCGAGCGGGCGCGCCTGCGCCTGAGCGAGTACATGCCGCGGGTCCTGTCGAGCTTTGTGCGCAACAAGCTCATCTCCGAGGTCTACCTGCCCGTGCTCGGCGACAACCTCGCCAAACAGATGGGCGCCCTGGGCGACAACAAGCGCACCGACCTCATGGGTCTGCTGCTGCTCATCTCGCCGCCGGGTTACGGAAAGACGACGCTGATGGAGTACGTGGCCAACCGGCTTGGCCTGGTCTTCATGAAGATCAACGGGCCCGCGCTCGGCCACTCCGTCACGTCGCTGGACCCGGCAGAGGCGGGCAACGCCACGGCCCGGCAGGAGCTGGAAAAACTCGGGCTCGCGCTGGAGATGGGCAACAACGTGATGCTCTACCTGGACGACATCCAGCACACGCATCCGGAGTTCCTTCAGAAGTTCATCTCGCTGTGTGATGCGCAGCGCCGCATTGAGGGCGTCTGGAAGAACAAGACGCGCACGTACGACCTGCGCGGAAAGAAGTTCTGCGTCGTCATGGCCGGTAACCCGTACACAGAGTCCGGCGACAAGTTCCAGATCCCGGACATGCTGGCCAACCGCGCCGATGTGTACAATCTGGGCGACATCCTGGACGGTCGCGACGACGTCTTCGCGCTCAGCTACATCGAGAACTCACTGACCTCCAACCCGGTGCTTCAGCCGCTGGCCACGCGGCCCATGGCTGACGTCTACAAGCTCGTCAAGCTGGCGCAGGGCGGGGAGGTTCCGCTCAGTGAGCTCAAGCACGCGTACTCGTCGGTCGAGGTCAGCGAGATTACGGCAGTGTTCGAGCGTATGATCACCTGCCAGAAGGTGCTGCTGCGCGTGAACCAGGAGTACATCTACTCGGCAGCCCAGGACGACGCCTACCGGACCGAGCCGCGCTTCCAGCTCCAGGGCTCGTACCGCAACATGAACAAGCTGGCCGAGAAGATCGTCTCGGCGATGAATGAGGAGGAGCTCGAGGCCCTCATTGACGACCACTACCAGGGCGAGTCCCAGACTCTGACCACGGGCGCCGAGCACAACCTGCTCAAGCTGGCCGAGCTGCGAGGGCGGCAGACGCCGGAGCAGCTGGAGCGCTGGAATTCCATTCGAAAGGAGTACCAGCGGCGCCAGTCCATGGGCGGTCGCGAGGACGATCCGGCCACCCGGATCGCCGGTCAGATTGCGGGCCTCACCCAGCAGCTCGCCGAGATGCACGGCGCCCTGTCCGACCCCGGCATGCGCAACGAGGTGCAGGCCCTCAGGGCGGCCATCGATGGCAAGACCATCGATCTCGGTCCGCTGAACCTCGAGGTGGCGGCGATGCGCGCGTCGATGGAGAACAAGACCATCGACTTGACGCCCCTCAACTCGGAGGTGGCGGCGCTGCGCGCAGCGATGGAGGGCAAGGATGTGGATCTGGGCCCCGTCGCCGCGGGACTGGCCGGATTGCGCCAGGCCCTGACCAGCCAATCGGTGAATCTCCAGCCGCTCAGCAACGAGCTGCAGCACATCAACAACGCACTGCGCCAGAACGCCGCCGCCCCATTCCTTGAGGGAATCCAGCAGAGCATCGAGCAGGCCGCGACCCTGGCTGCGCGATCGCAGCCGGCTGCGGGCACGGCGCAGGCGGGGGTCGCGGCGGCGCAGACCGCCGCGTTGACCCAGCACCTCGCCGGCATCGCCAGCAGCCTGGAGGCGATCAAGGACACGCAGGTTCAGATCAACATTCACAACGAGCAGCCCCCGGGCCTCGTAGAGATGCTCAACCAGCAGGTCGACATCGTCGAGTGGACTCTGGTGCCCTTGGTCCGAACCATGGCCCAGGACCTCCAGGGTGGCCGCGAGATCTGGCAGCGCCTCACCGAGGTTCTCAACCGCCTCAAGCAGCTGGACCCAGAAGCCGTGGTCGCTGTGGCACCGACGGCGCAAGCGCTGTTTGAAGGCGCCGCGCCCGGAAAAGCCGTGAGCCACAAACCGCGCCCGGGGCACTTCCAGGAGCCGCGCAAACTCGCGCCCGAGCCGCGCAAGACGACGCAGGTTGGGAGTCCAGCGGCCACCCGCGCCGGCATCGCCCCGGCGGGCAAGGCCCGGATCAAGGCCAAGAGCGCCAAGAAGGCGAAGGTGGTGCTCGATCCGTCGTTGGTGGACGACGCGACCAAGACCGTGGACATGCCGCCCATTGGCGAAGAGGACTGAGCGAGAAACGCAGTGAGCTCGTATCGGCAGGATCTTCCATGCTCGCTTGCAGCCCGTGACCACCGGTGTCGCGCGAACTACATCGGCGCCTGCCAGACCGGAGTGCTCTCGTGAACGATCCGACGCCCTCTCCCTCCGCACCCGAGTCATCGACGCGGGCCAGATCGTCCGTCGGCTCTGTGTTGGTCCACGCCGCGCTGGCGTTGCTGGTCGCGCTGGTGGCGTCGGTTGTCGTTGGTGCGCGGGGAATGGCCGCCATGGGCGCCGATCTGGACCCGGACGTCGGAAAGTGGGTCGCGCTCGTCAGTGCCCTGCTCGTCGTGGTTGCGCTTCCATTGGCTGTCGCCGCGAAGTTCTTTGGCCGTGTGGTGACCTCGCTTCGCGCGAGCGTCGTCTGGTCGATCTGCCTGGCCGTGTTTCTGATCGTGGCGATGCCGACGTCGACACGGGCGTCGTTGGCCGCCCACGGCGGCTGGCCAGCGGCACTGCTGGGCCAGGACCCGGAGCCGTTGCGGGCCACTGTGGATTCTCTCGCCGGATGGATTCCGCGGGCGGACCCACCGTCGTGGCCTTCCGGGGCGGCGACGGACGCGGGAACGCCTTTGACGGTGACGGGGCCGGACGCCGGGGTCGTCGTCCGTGGGCCTCTGGATGGGGGAGAATCAGACGTCTCGGAGGTGGCCAACGCGCCCGTCGCCCCGCCGGACGTACCACCAACGGACGCGCCGCCCACGGCGGCGGAACTGTTCCGCCTCGCCGCGCCGAGCACCGTGGTGGTACCGGTCCGCACCAGCACCGACGGCGACGCTCCGCAGTCCAAGGCAATGAAGGCGTTTGGGCTCTCGCATGTGGCGGGGCATGGCAGCGGGTTCTTCGTCTCCGACGACGGTCTTTTTGTCACAAACTTCCACGTCCTGGGCAGAGCTGGGCAGGCGATGGTCCGCCTTCACGACGGGCGGGAGTTGACCCCGGTGACGGTCCTGGCGCGCGACGAGTCCAATGACCTTGTGTTGGCCAAGGTCGACGTCACCGGCGTGATTCCTGTCCAGTTGGCGGACGCCGAACCGAATATCGGCGACCCGGTTGTCGCCATTGGGAGCCCACGCGGGCTCGATTTCACCATGACCCGTGGAATCGTCAGCGCAGTCCGCATGCGCGAAGAAACCAGGATGATCCAGATCGATGCGACGATCGCACCGGGCTCGTCGGGAGGGCCGCTGTTCGCGGGTGACGGGGCGCTGCTTGGCGTCAACACCGAGACCCGTGGCGCCGGACTGAACATCGCCGTGCATGTCAGCCATGTGCGTGCACTGCTCAAGCTGCCCCGCCAGGAAGATGTGCTGGAGCGCTACGCCGAGGGCCTGAGGCTCAAGAAGCTGTCGGCCACGGGCGTCAAGCTGTTGCCGACCACCCGCGGCAACGCCGAGCGGTTCCTGGATCTGCTGGCGCAAAGCGTCGATGGCTGCCTGGCGACGCATCCGCCGCAGGGCGCAGAACCCCTGGTGGTGACGTTGCGCCTGGGCAAGGGGGGCCTTTTTGCGCGGCCGGTGGTGTCGAGCTCCGTGGGAGCGGCGTTCGACAAATGCGTGGGGGATGGAGGAATGGCGACGGTGATTGGATCGCAGTTGAAGGCAGCGCTCGATGGCAAGTTCGATGCGATGAGCAGAGTGACCGTCGTCTTTGAGGGGGCGCCCGGCCCGGGACACCTTTCACGAAGTGAACGAACATTGTTGCTCCAGGTGGTCGCCCACAACTGGACGGACCCGAAGGTGGTGGCAGACGATGGCGAGACCGGAGAGGCTCCATGAGCGATCGGACAATGGAAGAACTCGATCGAGGCCTGGACGGGATACGACAGGCACCCGCTGAGGCTGGCACCCTGTCGTACATCGTGCGGCGACCCGCCGTGGAACAGCGCGAGGTGGTCCAGGAGGGAATGCTGGACCTTGAGGAGGGCCTGGTGGGGGACAATTGGCTTCGTCGCGGGAGCCGCCGGACGGACAATGGGCTCGGGCACCCCGACCAGCAGCTCAACATCATGGGCATCCGCGCCGTGAAGCTCGTCGCCGGGAGCCGGGACCGGTGGGCGCTCGCCGGCGATCAACTCTACGTCGATCTCGACCTCAGCAAGGACAACCTGCCTGCGGGCACGCGGCTTGCGATTGGCGAGGCGATCGTCGAGGTGACGGAGCTGCCGCATTTGGGGTGCAAGAAGTTCCAGGCCCGTTTTGGCACCGACGCAATGCGGTTTGTGAACTCTGAGGTGGGTCGGCAGCTGCGGCTGCGTGGGCTCAACGCCAAGGTGGTTCAGCCCGGGCGTGTGGCGGTTGGCGATGCAGTCACGCGGTTGGTGGACTGAGTCGATGGGTCTCAAGGGTGCCGATTGGCGGACTGACGTGCCGATTGCCTCCGCCGCATCTGCCCGAAGTCGCGCGAGACCTTCTCAGCGCAGCAGGCAGCGCCCTGTATCGCAGGCGAGCGGTGCACAGCAGTCGCTGTCCGTGATGCAGGAGGCGCAGATACCGTCCACGCAGGCCTGGTTGCCGCACTCGCGGCAGCTCTTGCACAGCCGCTCTTCCTCGATGGGTTCCCCGCAATTGTCCCCCGCACGCAAGACCGCCAGGTCGTGGTGGATGGTCATCTGACCCTCCAGGTTGACCCGTTGCGCGGCGACCGCGCCAAACAATTCAGTGTCCGACCTGAAATCCAGAGTGGCGTTCGGCGCTGCGATGTTGCCACCGATGGCGGTGGTTCCTCGTATGAACGCCTGCTCGCCGCCAACGTAAAGCCGGGCGCGCCACGGTGCGGCGGCGTCTCCAAGGACGAAACCGCCGCCCAGCCGCAGGTCTCCGGCCACAAACACATCGACTTCCGCATTCGGACCGAGCTCGATACGGAGCTCGCCCGCCGTGGTCAGGTCCCCGCCGATGTACAGGGAGGTTCGCCCGTCGAGGCGCAGCGTCAGGCTGCCTTCGATGTCGACGCGGTCGAAGTAGAGCCTCCCGCAGGGTAGGTCCGCCTCCTGTTCGCCGAGCAGGTCCTGGAATTGCCCCACGGTGACTCCGGCCGCCAGGTTGTCGTTGGCCCCGGAAAAACGTGCCACGTGTCCGGCCACGTCGAGCCGGTCCTCTCCGCAATCGCAAGGCGGCGTCACGACGACGGCTTCGGTGGCGCGCGCGCCGAGCTGGACCGCCTCGGGGTGCGACCCCCGCGCGTCGGCTCCGTCGGGGGCGTGGTACGTGCCGTCCACTCGCACAGTGTTTCGCGAGCTGAGGTCGCCGTTGACCCAGGCGTCTCCGCGGATGAGGACGCCGGCGGTGGCGTGGGCGGGACCGGCGCTGTAGAGATCCTGACCCAGGGTCAGGGTCGAGCTTGTGTCGAGGCCGGGCGAGCCGCCCACAAAGGCGGAGCCGGTGGCGTCGATCTGCGACGGCGTGCGCAGACGCCCGTTGGTGGCAAAGCTGCCGCCGGCGCCACCGGGTTCAAACGGGCCCTGGTCGCTGTCGAACGCGTCCACGCGCAGGACGCTCTGGGGCAGCAGCTCTTCACAGCTACACAGCGCAAACCGAAACGCCACGCGCGCAAACTCGCCGTCGCAGAGGTTGGTCCCTTCTCCGTCGCAGAACTCCTCCCATGTCGCGGGAGGATCCGGCGCGTCCTCATCGCCCAGGTCGTGCCCGGTGTCCGGCGTCGGGACATCGTCGCTGCCGTCGTCAAGGTTCGCGTCGACAGCGTCGACAACGTCGGCGGCCGCGTCGGTCGTCGTGTCGGGGCTGGCTTCAGAATCTGTGGGCGTGTCGGGTGCGTCCGCGCGTGCGCTGTCCTCGTTCGTGTCCGCTGCAGCGTCGTCGGCACCTACCCCGGCGGCGTCGCGCGGGGAGGTGTCCCCTGTGTCCGTCGCCGCCTGCCCAGGACCTGGCAGGTCCGTGGTTGCGGAACAGGCCGTAAGGGCGAGAAGCAGCGTAGCGGTCGCAAGCCAGCGGGGAACTGTGTTCATGGAAGACTCCGGCGTTTGAATACCCATCGGCGTTTGGGCGCTCCGGTCGGAATGTTGGTCAGGTCGCGCGCGGGGCGTCGCTGGGCAAGGCGGCCATCCGCCGCTCGCGAAAGAACAGAAAGAGGGGGAACATGAACGCGACCGCGATGCCGCTCGAGAGGACCAGGTAGACCACCGGCCACCAGGGGTGCATGCCCAGGCGTCGAGACTCGGCAAACACGAGCACGAGGCCCACAGTCGTCACGACCAGAACGTCGAGGGTGATCGAGGCGGAGGCGTGTGTCGCGAACGCATCAAGCCAAAACGCTCCGAACGATTTGTCCCCACCGTCCCCGTCCATCATCCAGGCGATGTTCTGCCACCACGTCAGCCCGACGCCGAGGGCGCTCAGGACCAGGTAGATGGCCTGACGAATGGTTGTGTTCATGGCAACTCCGTGGCGATCCTCCATGTGTACCGCTCGGTCCGCTCGTCGTCTACCGCGCGCGTGGTGCGAAGGATCGTGTGGCCGGCGGGTACTCAATACCGTAGGTTGCAGCGGCGGTGGTTTCGGGTGGGTGAGACGGTGTTCCGATGGGCTGGTACAGCGGTGGGTGTTCTCCTGGTGTGTACCGGCGCGTGCAGCGACGGTACCCCTCGGGCCCTGAGCGACGCGCCTGACTCGGGACTGCCCGACGCGGAGGTTGCGGACGACCTCGCCGCGGACCAGCCGCCGGGTTTCGCCTACCGGTTGGAAGACGGTGCCGCGCTGGAGGCACTCGCCGTGGGCGACCTGTCGGTCAAGTATCTGGCCGCCTTGGAGCCGGGGTCCCAGCCCGTGCCCGTGGACCGGGCTTGTGTGTTCCAGGACATGCATGACGCGTCCTGGCATCTGGAGTTTCTCACTGCGTTTCCGGGGTTCGCGGGCCTGGACCTGGAGACGTACCTGAGCCTGGTCCTGCGCCGGAGGACGAGGACGCTCTATGGCGGCGCCGTTCGCCTGTGGCCGGATGCGCAGCACCCTACCACCGGGGTGGCGGGCGTGTTCTCCTTCAGTGTCTATGCGGACGAACCGGTGGAGGACAGGCTCACGGTAGGCGACGTGGTTGAGGTGCATGCCCGGCTGTCGGGTTGTGTCGGATTCGCAGAGCAGCTCGTCTTTGTGGCCGAGGGGCCTCTGCAGGCGGCGCTGCTTGCCGACGAGGCCGAGGCGTTTGCTGCGGCGGGGATCGTCGCCACGGACGCGGCGGCCCTGGCCGGCGCTGGGGTTGAGGTCTACAGCGAGGGCACGGGGTACGGCACGCTCGTGATTGCGCAGAGCACGGCGGGCCTGGAGGTGGGATTGCGGGACGTATTGGTGCTGGAGCACGCCCCAAACGACATCGGCATCGTCGCTGGCCTGATCACCTCCCAGCCACAGTCCCTGCACAGCCATGTGAACCTGCGTCTTGGTGAGAAAGGCATCCCCAACGCCCGGTTGCCGGGGGCGCGCGAGCGCGGGGAGCTGCGGGCGCTGGAAGGTGCGCTTGTCCGTATCCGCGCTGACGCTGACGGTGTTGAGGTTGTGGCGGCAGGTGTGGAGGAGGCGGAGGCTTTCTGGGCGCGCAGCCGCCCCGATGTGGGACAGCCGCAGGCCGACCTCTCCGCCACGCAGCTGGGTGCGTACGGGGAGGCGAGTGAGGTGGCGGCCGACGTCTACGGGGTCAAGGCGGCCAACAGCGCCGAGTTGTGCCGCGCGTTTGGGCCTGACGAGGCGCCCTGCGGCTTTGGCGTCCCGTTCTCCGCCTACCGGGCGCACCTGGACGCGCATGGCGTCGAGCCGCTCATTGCGGCGTTCCTGTCGGACCCGCGTCGGCACACCGATCCGCAGTGGCGCCGCGGGGCATTGGACGACATCCGCGACGCGATCCGCGACGGCGCGGTCGACCCGGCTTTGTTGGCCAGCATCGAGGTGCAGATCCGAGGTTGGCTTGGACCGGAGGCCGAGACGACACGGCTTCGGTTCCGCAGCAGCACCAACGTGGAGGACCTGGAGGCGCTGACTGGCGCGGGTCTTTACGACTCGCGGAGCGGCTGCTTGGGAGACGATCTGGACGGGGACGACGCCGGGCCGTCTCGGTGCCTGTCGGACCGGGAGGCCGTCGCGCTGCGGCAACTCCGCGACGACAGCCGCAGGGAGCTGGACGCGCATCCAGAGCGGACGTGGCTTGAGGTTCGCATCGCAGACCTGGAGAGCGATCTGTCCGAGGAGAAACCAATCGCTCGGGCGCTGCCCCGTGTCTGGCGCAGCCTATGGAACGACCGTGCCTGGATCGAGCGCGACTACTACGGGATCGACCATCACCTGGCGTTCATGGGTGTCGCAGTGAATCCGTCGTTTGTGCTCGAGCAGCTGGACGCCGTCATTGTGACCAACCTGGACGCGGACCCCCGCGGTCCGCTGTACCGGGTCGTGACCCAGGCGGCGCCGGACAGTGTCGTCCGGCCCGACAATCCTGGGGCGATCGCCGAGGTGCGCACAGTGCGGAGGGGTTCCGATGGCCTCGTAGACGACATGCGCTGGGTGGACTCCACCGCGGGGGCGGACCTGTGGGGCGAGGACTTTGCCGTGTTGATGGATCTCGTGTTTCGCGTTCACGACCACTTTGGGGCGGCGGTGTACGAAGATCTCGGGCTCGCCTTCGATCTGGAGGTGAAGCGCACGGACGACGGGCGTGTGGTGGTCAAGCAGATTCGGCCGTACCTGGTGGAGGGACCATGAGACTCAAATGGATGGCGGTGCTGGCGGTGCTGGCGATCTCCGCGGGGTGCCTGGAGAACGAGTGCGCCGAGTGCCGGGACGAGAAGTGCGCGGACCTCGTCTCCTATTGCCAGGACGAACCCGGCTGCGGATGCATGGCCGATTGCCTCGGCGACAAAGGCATTCCCGGCGTCTCGGCGTGCCTCACCAGCTGCGGCCTGGGTCAGAGGCCCGCGGCGTTTGTGCTGGTGGAGGAGTGCGTGGCCGTGGCCTGCCCCGATGTCGACGAGTGCAACACCCCCAACAACTACACGCCGCCCGAACAGCTGACCGGCGGCGGCGAGCCCGGCGACATCTCCGGCGGTGATCTGCCGGACTGCGAATTCGACAGCAGTCTGACCTTCCGCCCCGACAGCGGCGAAATCCAGCTTCAGAGCGCAGACGGGGAGGTCTGCGTGCACATTCGCCGGACAAACCAGGGCGCCGGCAACCTCGCCAACACCAGCTGGGGCTTGACGGAGATCTGGGTTGGGCCCGCGGGCGGCGTGGCGCGGGTGGAGGCGGGAGACGACCTCTGCTGGTACTCGAGCCACCACAACTTTCGCGACCTCGCCCATGTCTGGACCGGGCGCCGCCGCCACGCGGTGCAACTGCTGGAGGACGGCCACGGCGGCGCGCGCAAGTACAGCCTCTACACCTTCGAGACCGGGCCGCTGGACGGCAGCTGTCCGCCGCTGGCCGAGGGTGGCAACCCCATCGGCGACGTGATCGAGCTGTTTCCGGTGACGCCGTGATTCCCGCGGCGTGGATTAAGGGTCGATTTAGCCCAGACGCTGGGGCCGGCCCCCTACAATGGCGCGCGCTCACCGGGCACCCCGGTCACGCAGCGAGGTCGCCATGTCGCTCTGGAAAGGAACCGCTCTTCTCGCCGCCCTCGCCTTCGCCCTGAGCGCTTGCGCCGACCCGGTCGCCGACCCGCTCGCGGAGTCGGACGCCGGCGGCGCGGCGGACGCGCCCGGCCCTGGAGCCGACGCGGAGGGGTCTGACCCGGACCAAGGAGTTCCGCCCCCCGACGCGCCGGAAGACACCGCGACCAGTGACACACCCCGGCCTGGCGACGCCGCCGAGGACGGAGCCAACGACTCAAGCGTCCAGCCCGATGCACCTGCCGACGCTCGGGGCGAGCCCGACCTGGGGCCGGACGCGTCGCCGGATGCGGACCGCGACGCGGAACCAGACGTGTCGCCGGAGCCGGTCGACTGCGATGGAATCGAGGCGCAGGGCTTTGCTCTCTGTCGGCAGACAACCTCCACGTGCGAGGCGGTCTTCACCGACGGTGAGGGGTGCACCGCCGTCTGCGCGGCCGCAGGGTTGGTCTGCGCCGGGGTGCTCGAGGACCTCTCGGACGAGTGCGCGCCGGACGCGGAGCGCCCCGCACTGACGTGCGATCCGCCGACGGGGCACATGTCCGACTACTGCGTGTGCCAGCGCGCGGACGACCACTGCACCCCCCGCTGCGCCGCGGACTTCTGCGGCTCCGACGGCTGCGGCGGTGTGTGCGGGTGCGGGCCAGGGCAGATGTGCCGGGACAGCGCCTGTGTGGACGAGGGCCCCGTGGACTGCGACGGCTACCCGTACAGCCCCCGCGCGCTCCTGGACGAGCTGGAGGGCTTTGGCCGGCGCACCACCGGCGGAGACCCCAACAATGTCTACCGCGTCACCTCCCGCTCCAACAGCGGCGCCGGGTCGCTGCGCCGTGGGCTGGAGAGCGACGAGCGCTACTGGATCGTCTTCGACATCGGCCGGGACGAAGCCGCGCGGATCAACATCGATCCGGACGACCCCATCGACATCCAATCCCACAAGACCATCGATGGCCGCGGCAGGGACATCACGATCAATGGAACCCTGCGCATCCGCGGCCAGCGCAACATCATCATCGCGGACGTGGCGCTGACCAACCAGAACAGCCCGCGGTGCACCCAGGAACACGACGTCGTGACGGTCACCTCCGACGACGCGAACCGCCCCGGCGACTACGACAGCCGCGACATCTGGCTGCACCATTGCGAGCTCTACGACGGCGGCGACGGCCTGTTCGACATCCGCGGCGGCAGCCGGGTCACGGTCAGCTGGAACTACTGGCACGACCACTTCAAGGCGGTCCTCATCGGCGTGAACGGAGAGCGCGGCGAGTCGGCCGAGACCGAGGTGACGTTCCACCACAACTACTTTGAACGCATCACCAAGCGGCACCCGCGCATGCACTACGCGCGCGTGCACGCGTTCAACAACTACTACTTCGAGTACTGGGAGTACGCCGTGAGCGTCGCTGACGACGGCGAATTCCGCAGCGAGGGCAACATCTTCCAGGCGCGCGAGGGGGAGACCTGCGGCATCCCGTTTGTCGGCTGCCAGAACCCGGCGCCATGCGGCGACATGGATTGGGAGGTGTTCAAGGAGGGCATCGACCTGGACCGCGAGAGCAACCACGGGCGCGGCAAGGCCATCTCGATTGGAGATCTACTCGTCAACGACGCCACGGTGGAGCAGGCGGGCACTGTGTTCACGCCCAGCTACGAGTACGCGGTGGCGCCGGCGACGACGGAGTTGGCGACCCACATCCGAGAAGTCGCGGGGCGGCGCGCGAACTACTGTCGCTGAGCGGTGCGGGGACAGACTCGGTCCGAGTCGGTAGACACCCGCTTAATCTGGCAACGTCACGAAGACATCCATGCCCTCGACGGCCACCTCGTAGCCAGTCAGCGGGCACTCGGGGACCGTCTTGCAGTCGCCAGTGTCGATGTCGAAGACCCAGGTGTGCAGGTAGCAGACCAGGTCGCCGCCCATCTCGTTCATGGGCTGCAGCAGGGCGCCGGCGTGCGGGCAGTGGGCGTCCCAGGCGCGCAATCTACCGCCGGGGAGTTTGAAGATGATGACGTCGTAGTCGGTGCCGGCGACGTCCATGAACAGGCGTCCGCCGAACAGCGGCAGGTCAAACAGGCCGCACAGCCGCACCCTCATCAGCTGGTGCGACCCATGGGATGGACGACGAGGGTCGGTCGGCGCAGCCTCTTGATCAGCTTGGCCGTCGTGCTGCCGATGATGGCTTCACCGAGCCAATTGCGTCCGACGGTGCCAACGACAATCAGGTCGGCGTCGATCTCTTCAGCCTGCCGCAGGATCTCGTCGGAGGGGACGCCGACGACAACGTCCACCGTGTAGGGGATGCCGCGGAAGTCCACCGATTGCACGTAGTGTTCGAGCTCTTCGGTGGAGATGGTGAGCAGCCGGCCGATCTGGGCTCCCTGGTCGACGCGGAAGGTAGAGCCCACCTTGCCAAAGACGTGGATGACCTGGATCTCGGCGCCCTCGACGCCGTCGAGCCAATCGATGGCCGTCTGGAGCGCGCCGGACGCCGGTGCGGAGAAGTCCACGGGGACGAGCGCGCGCCGAAAGGGCCGCGCGCTCGGCTCGGCGGCCACGAGCACCGGCACGTCGAGGAACCGCGCCAACTTGGCGGCCGGCCCGCCCGTCAGAAAGCGTTCCCGCAGCGTCGTGGCGCGAGGACCGACCACCAACAGGTCGGTGTTGCCGTCGGAGCAGAACTTCCCGAGGGCGACGGGCACTTTGCCGGTGAGGATGTGGACCGTCATGGCTGGGCTTCGGTCGCCGCAGTGCGTCTTGACGATCTGCTCCACCTTGGCCTGCACGCGCGACGGGTCCTCCTTCTTGTCGGCGACGTACAGGACGTCGAGGTGGGCCCCCACCTCCACGGCCAGCCGAATCGCCTCGAGCAGGGGGCCTGGCTGCGAGTGCAGATTGTACCCGACCGCGATGTGCTCGAGCTGCTTCAAATCAGCTTTCTCCGCCCGACTCCTCGTCCTGAATGTAGGTCTTGGATTTGAAAAGGAACACCACCGGCAGGAAGAGCAGCGCGGTGAGGAACATCATCAGGGTCCAGAACCAGTAGTAGGACGCGCCCTCGAGGGAGACCGTGTTGGCCTTGAGCTCGCAACTGTCAGCCTTGGCCGCCTTCCACTTCAGCGTGACCATCTCGCCTTCGCGCACGGAGGTGCCGTTGCTGCCGTTGGCCGTGAAGTCCGTGATGGCCACACCGTCGTTGACCTTCACCTGCACCTTGGACTCGGCCTTGTTCCGGTCCTTGTCGCGGCACACGAGCAGGAACGTCGTGGTCTTCTCGGGTTTGACCATGCGCGTGCCCGTGGTGGCGAGGTCCACGCCGGGAGGGCCGATCCAGCACTTGGCGGCGTCACTGGCGTCCCAGCTGAGCTCCACTTCCTGGCCCGGCGAGATGCTGACCCAATTGTCGCGCCCGCCCGCCTTGAACGACTTCACGGCGATCTTCGGACCGGTCTTGGCCTTGGGTGCTGCGCCGTCCTCCTTCTTCACGGTCCGATCGATGTCGGCAGGCACGGTGGCGTCGGCGGACGACTCGCCGGCTTTGCAGACCAGGGCGTAGGTCGTGTTGGACTTCGGCGTAAGGGTCTTCTCGCCCTCGGTAGCCACGCTGCCGATAACCTCAGTGTCCTGAATGGCGAAGTTCACCTGCGAGACGACAATGTTACCCAGCGAGACCGACAGCAGGTAGAAGCCCATGATGATGGACTTCATCTTCTTGGGAGCCTGCGTGTACGAGTACTCCAGCGCGGTGATGGAGACGAAGACCTCGGCCAGGGTGATGACCAGGTACGCGGCGCCCTGCCACAGGATGCTCGGGTTCTCGCCGGCGCTGATCTGGGACTCGATCCACGCGGGGATCGCAAAGGCGCCGATGGTGATGAAGAAACCCATGCCGATCTTCCGCACCGGCGTCAGGTCCATGACCTTCTGGAGCGCGGGGTAGATCACCAATCCGCACAGCGGAATGAGGATCATCACCATGACGGGATTGACCGCCTGAAGCTGCGACGGGAGTATTTCGACGCCGAATACGACGCGGTCCATCTGTTGTGCCTGGAGCACCCACGTCGAGCCGGTCTGGTCGAAGAGCGCCCAGAACATCGCGACAAAGACGTACAGCACGGACAGCTTTCCAATGGCCTTGAGGCCCTGCTTGGAGAAGGTCTCCTTCAGGAAGGCCATGCCGCCGGGAGGTATGTGCACAAATTTGTGCCGCCCCATGAAGAACACGATCGTCGCCAGCATCATCAGGAAGCCGGGCAGACCGAACGCGATCCAGGGGCCGCCCCACTCCTGATCCAGGAGCCAGGGGGTCAGTGCCAGCGAGGTGCCGGCGCCGAGGTTGATGGACCAGTAGAAGGCCATGAAGACCTTCTCGAGCAGGTGCGAGTTCGTCGCGCCAAACTGGTCACCGACGTGGGCCGAGACACAGGGCTTGATACCGCCAGATCCGATGGCGATGAGCGTCAGGCCCAAGGTGAGTCCCAATCGGGTCTCGTCCAGTGCCAGGCACGCGTGGCCGAGGCAGTAGACGACCGAGAGCCACAGGATCGTTTTGTACTTTCCGATGAGCCAATCCGACAGGATGGCTCCGATGATCGGGAAGAAGTAAACGGCGGACGTGAAGGTGTGATACCACCCGGTCGCGTCCTCGTTCGACATGACGTCGAGGCCGCCACCATCGCCCAAGAGGTACCTGGTCATGAAAATGATCAGGATGCCCTTCATTCCGTAGAACGAAAATCGCTCCGCCGCCTCGTTACCGATGATGTAGGGGATACCCCCTGGCATCGTCTTGCTCGGGACGGGAGCAGTGAGATACGTTTTGTCTGCCATGTATCGGACCGCGTTGAAGACCAGTGGGAAGGCCGTAGCACGCGGGCACGCCGCTATCAAGTCCGCCCCCCGGATGTGAGATGGACTGGAAGGGAATCCTCAAAAAGGTAGCGCTGGCCATGCTGGTGCCGATCCTGTTGGCGGCGTTGGCCGGCATCGGGTTTGGCATCTTCTGGTTCTTCCTGCGCGTCACGCCCGAATCGGTGATGGACAAGGCGGTCACCGCCGCGCGCCGTTCCGACATGGTGACCTTCAAGGACTGCTTCTCCGACAGCTCAAGACGGGCGCTGCGGACCAGCTGGGACAGCGACACTGGCAGCGGCGTGGGCAGCTGGACCACGATGATGACCGGCTTGCTCGAGCCCACGGGCGCCCCGCCCGAGCGTGACGACGCCGAGATCGTGGACGACCGCGCCAAGATAAAGATGCGCCTGCGCGGCGAGCGCCGCGTGGTTTACTTCGTGATGGAGCGCAAGCGTTACTTCCTCATCGAGGACTGGCGCATCGATGTGCTCAGCGGCATCGACGAGGGCATCAGCGGCGAGGCGCGCAAGGCGCGGGCGCCCAAGACCGTGGACCCGGAGAAGGCCAAGGCGCAGAAGGAGCTTCTCGAGCAGCCCAAGGAGAAGGGCTGGTGGAAGAAGGATGACGGCAAGAAGGCGGCGCCGGCGCCGCCGCCGGAGCCCGCCCCGGAATGACCGACGGCGACGCGCGCGTGGCTACGTCAGCGCTTCTTTGACCAGCGCGGAGGCGCGCTTGCCGTCGAACTTGCCGCGGATCTTGGCCGAGAGGGGGCCCATGACCTTGCCCATCCCTCGCGGGCCCTCGGCACCAGTCTCGGCGATGATGTCGGCGATCAGGGCACGGACGTCATCCTCGCTCAGCTGCTTGGGCAGGTAGTCCTGGATCACGAGCAGCTCGGCCTCTTCCTGGTCCGCCATCTCGTCCCGACCGCCCGCGCGAAACTGCTCTGCGGATTCGCGACGCTGCTTGGCCTGGCGCGTCAGGAGGGTGATGAAGTCCTCCGCCGTAAGCTCAGCGCCCTTGGCGATCTGCTCGTTTTTCGCCACCGACAGGATCATCCGCAACGTGCTCAGGCGGGTCTTGTCGCGGGCCTTCATGGCCACCTTCAAATCGTTCTTCAGCGTATCGATCACGTCACTACTCTGGCATGGGTGTCAGGCTACCGACACATGGGTGCGTCGCGCAGCAGCGAAGGGATGTTGTGTATACATCGTGAGCCGCGACGTCCAGCCACAAACTTGTGGGTTTGGGTTGTCGTGGCATCATATGTGCAACTCTTCATGTGTTGCCGCCTCGCCGTGGGCGGCATGCAGAGCAACGGAAGGCAGTTGGAGGGTTGCTCATGGAACGCAAAGGATTGTTCGTAGTTCTGGACGGGCTGATGGATCGCAGTCGGCTCGCGCACGTTCTCAAAGATTTCCGGGCCGCGGGTTACCGCGTCATCGGGATTACTACGGGATCGATCGATCGTGTGTCTGTGCCCGGTATGGAGCTCGACGCGATTGTCAGGGCGGAACCCGGCGAGTGGGAGTTTCCCTCGTTCGCCTGGTCCATCGCCCGGCGCTTCTCGCTCAATGTCCGTCGTTCGCTGCTGTGCAGCGCGGACCTCGGACACGAGCGCTGGGCGCGCAACGCGGGTCTTCGCCGCTTTGAGACCCCCGAGGGTCTGGGGATCTGACCGTGGCGCCGGCTCGCGTCGCGGCCAGGGCAGCTCCGGTGCCGTTGGGCCGAGAGACAGAAAGGGCGGCCAAATCTTGGCCGCCCTTTCTTGCTACCGGATTAGAACCCGACGGCTCAGTCGCTCATCAGGTCGCCAAGCTTGTCCTTGAACAGGTCGCCCAGCTGGACCGTGGCCTGGCCCTCGTCAGCGTACTGACGGAGGTTGCCGCGCTCGCTGCGCTGGATGAAGCTCTTGATCGACAGGGCGATCTTGCGCTCCTTGGCGTCGATGGAGATGACCTCCACCTTCTGAATGTCGTCCACCTTCACAGCCTGGCTGGGGTCGTCCACGCGGTCCACCGAGATCTCGGAGATGTGGATGAGACCCTCGACGCCCTCGCCGATCTCGGCGAACGCACCGAAGTCGGTGAGCTTGGTGATGCGGGCCTCGCAGATGGTGCCCGGCGGGAAGCGCTCGGGCAGGCTCTCCCAGGGGTCCGGGGTGAGCTGCTTGACGCCGAGGCTGAACCGCTCGTTCTCCACATCGATGTTGAGAACGACAGCCTGAACCTCGTCACCCTTCTTGTAGAGCTCGGACGGGTGCCTGATCTTCGCGACCCAAGAGAGGTCGGAGATGTGGACGAGTCCGTCGATGCCTTCCTCGATGCCGACGAAGATACCAAAGTCGGTGATGTTGCGGACCTTACCGTTGATGACGGTACCGACCGGGTACTTCTCCTCGAGAAGCGTCCACGGGTTCGGCTCGATCTGCTTCATACCGAGGCTGATCTTCTTGGCCGCAGAGTCGATGGCGAGCACGACACACTCGACCTCGTCACCCACGTTGACGATCTTGGACGGGTGCTTGACGCGCTTGGTCCAGGACATCTCGGAGATGTGGATGAGGCCCTCGATGCCCTCCTCCAGCTCGATGAACGAGCCGTAGTCGATGAGGCTGACGACCTTACCGGAGATGCGCTTGCCGACGGCGTAGCGCTCCTCGGCACCGGCCCAGGGGTCGGCGCTGAGCTGCTTGAAGCCAAGGCTGACGCGCTCGTTCTCGGCGTTGAACTTGAGAACGATGACCTTCACTTCCTGGCCGACTTCGAACATCTCGGACGGATGCGTGATCCGGCCCCAGCTCATGTCGGTGATGTGAAGCAGGCCGTCGATGCCGCCGAGGTCCACGAAGGCGCCGTACTCGGTGATGTTCTTGACGATACCGTCGAGAATCGCGCCCTCTTCCAGGTTCTTGAGCGTGTCCTTCTTGAGCTCCGTGCGCTCCTCCTCGAGGAGAGCACGACGCGACAGCACGATGTTGCCGCGACGCTTGTTGAACTTGATGATCTTGAACTGGAAGCTCTGGTTGATGAACTTGTCCAGGTTCCGGGTGGGGCGCAGCTCCATCTGGCTGCCCGGCAGGAACGCCCGGACGCCGATGTCGACCTGCAGGCCGCCCTTGACCCTCGACACGATGACACCCTCGACGGTCTCGCCGGCGTCGTTCTTCGTGCTGAGTTCTTCCCAGATCTTGAGCTTGTCCGCCTTCTCCTTGGAGAGGACGCAGAGCCCATTCTCGTCCTCGCGGGCCTCGACGAGCACGTCAACGACGTCGCCCTCGGCAATGATTACACTGCCGTCGAGTCCGTAGAACTCGCGGATGTCGATGATGCCTTCGGATTTGTATCCGATGTCGACGAGCGCGTGATCTTTTGTGATTTGGAGAACCGTGCCCTGCACGATCTCGTTCTCGGCGACTGCGCTACGTCCTGCCTCGTACTCGGAGAGAAGGCTCTCAAACTGAGCTTCGAGGGACATTGCGTCTGTTGGTTCTGCGGAAGGTACCACGTACAGCACTGGGTGTTCGGGCGATCGCTCGATCGCGTCGTTGACGAAGTTCCCTCGACTATCCGGCCCAATACCGGGAGCCGTAGGGCGCGCCAACATAGGCCGGGCCCCCACCCTTGTCAACGTTGCCCCATCGGGGCCTATACTGACGGCGTGGAACCCAAAGGAACATTGCATGTGCGGGGCGAGGACTTCGAAGTCCAGGTGACAGGCACCGCCGCATTCGTCGAGGCGGCCTGGACGGCCGTCCGTGGCCAGATCGTGGACGCGGTCCGGACCGCACAGAGGCCGGTCGACCTCGACAACGACGACACGTCGCCCCAGGCGGCGCCCGACGGGTTCAAAGGCCCCGCGTTCGCCGGGGAGAGCCCTGGCGCCATCCCCCAGCGCATTCGGCCCGTGCCCGGGTACGTGTGGATCGTGGTGCGGCACGAGCTTTACCAGAAGGTGCATGTGCAACAGCGTGCGGCCATTGGGCGATCCGGCCTTGGGAAGTTTGTCGACGCCAGCCGACTGTACCGGGTCTATGTGTCCCGCAGCGATCGCGCAGCCATGCAGGCCCTGTTCCCCTTCGGCGACACGGCCTGGAGCGAGCTGACGCCACACGGCAAGAGCCAGCTCGGCGGCGGGAAATGAACCGCGCTGGGCCGCGCACCGGTCGGAGTCGACCGTGAGTCCCGAGCTCCGGCCAATCGTGGAGCTGCGCTTTGGCGACAGCTGGATGGCCAACGTGCGGTACCTGCTGGCGCTGGCCAACCAGGCCGGAGAGTCGCATGCCGATCTGCGCTGCGTCCGCGATGTGATCGACATTGTCGTGGGCGGTGACAACCTGACGGCCGATCTTGGCGCGGATGGGATCTTTCTGGTCCTGGCCGATCTCCTGGCCGGCCTCGATGACCTGCTGTCCGGCCGTCGGTCCAAGGTGATCGTCGACTTCAAGGAAGCCCCTTGGGAGCTGGCCTTGGCCCGGCGGGGCGGCCACATCGCCCTGAGCCTGTACAGCGTGCTACCCGGTGAGGACGTCGCGGTACACGACCGGGTCGCGCCGCTGCGACACGTCGTGCAAGCGGTGGTTTCGGCCGCCGATTCCGTAGCGCGACAGCTCGACGACATCCAGCCTGGCCTGTCCACGCATGAGCTGCTCCGAGTTCCTCAACGCGTGCGCGCGCACGCGCGGGGCGAGCACACGGATGCCCAAGCGGTCACGGGAGGGCAGGTCGCGGAGCCGACGGGCATGCACATCGTGGATGCCGGCCGCCTGCGCGTGGCTCTGGATCTGAACCACCCGGGCCTGTTCACCTACGACGGGGACGAGTTTGATCTCCACAGCCTCCTGTGTGGCGGCGCGGTCAGTTGGCTGAGCGTGCAGCCGGTCACGATTGGCGATCGCTACCCTGTGCGCACAGTCCGCGGGCTTGTCGCAGATCTCCGCGATGTGCTGGAGGCGCTCGGTGGACGCAAGCCGCGCCCGGTGCGCCGGTTGCGGTCGGCCGTGCTGACCGACGTGGAGCGGGAGGGGACGAGGATGGTCGCCCTGGTGCCGGGAGGCGTGTTCATGCGCGCCGGTCCAGCGGCTCCACCCGACGGCGCGGTCCTCGTTGCGCCGGAAGACCTGTTCGACGCTGTCACCGCCGCGGTCGTTGGGGTCACGCAGGCGCTGGTGGCGGTCAACCCACAGCTCGGCCGCAACGAGCGGCTGATGTCGATGGGGCGCGACAGCGCCGGTCTGATCGCCTGGTTCCAGGAGCTCGCTGTCGGCAATGTTCGGGGGCCCTCGAACGTGGCGGGCGTGGGCGCTCGATGTACCGAGCTCGGCGCCCAGCAACCCGATTTGTCACAGGCGCCCGCGGCTTATGCCCTCACGGAGCTGCGCCGGATGCGACTGCGGTTGCGCTGGTCCCATACCGGACCTCTGCGCGTCGCGGACGTGCGCAGGGGGGATGGATGCGTGTACGTTCCCCGCGCCGGCGGGCTGGTCAGCTATGCGCTCGAGGATGGTTCTGAGAGGTGGGCCCAGGGAGCGGCGTCCAGCGGCGAGGCACCCGACCTCTGGTTTCTGCGCGATCGGGCTGTGCAGGCTGACAGTGAAGGGGTCCGCGTCTTTGATGATGGCGGGGGACGCTGGTCGGCGGACGCCCAGGTCTCCGGGACCGTTCAGGGGCTGGCGACCTTCGACGCCGGCGAGGGAGGGGAATTGGTCGTGGCGCGCGCTGGCGGTGTCGAGGGCTTTTGCCTCGCGAGCGGCGCGCAGCGCTGGTCCATTCCGGTTCGGCATGGGCGCGCCCAGGGCTTTGGGGCCGCGGGGCTTCACGCGGTGGTCGGCAGTGAGCGCGGGTTTGTGTACGGGGTGGACGTGGGGCGGCGTGAAGTTGCCTGGCGAACGCATGTTGGCGTGTCGCGCGCGGTGCCGTTCCTGTCTCCGCGACGCGCCCTGCTGGTCGCGTCGTCGCAGCCACCGGAGTTGCTCTGCGTGGACGCTGCGACAGGCGACGTCCAGTGGGCTACGCCGCTCCCATCAACGCCCGCGTTCGTCCGACACAGCTGCGACCTGGTCCTGGTGGGGACGGGCGCGTCGGTCCTCGGGGTTGACGCCTCCGATGGCCGCGTGTGTTGGCGGCGCGACGAGGTGACAGAGTCGCTCGTCGTGCTGCCGGTTGGCGGGGACGGCATCCACAGATGCGTCACACAGCACGAGTCGGGGCTGGCCTGTTTTGATGCGAAGACCGGTGTGTCCCTTTGGCGGGAGGATTGTCCGGTGCAGGTCATGACGTCAGCCGGGCCCGATGTGGTCGCGACTGCGAGCCCCGACGGGGTTGTCCTGTTCCGGGCTGAGGACGGCTCCGTGCTGCACGAGCTTGATGGCTTGCCGCCGTCCCCGAGCTTCCTCGATGTCGGGTCTGACCTGACGTTTCTGGTGGGCGAGGTCGACGACGAGTCGGGTGAGGCTCGCCTGAGCTGTTTCGAGCTGGCCTACTTTCTGGCGCTGGTCCGCTGACCGGCACTCCAGCGAGTCGTGGAAGCTTGGTCCAGATCCTACATTCTTGTAGGTTTCGGCCATGAGCAATCGGCTTGACCCCAGGCAGACGCGCGCGCTGGCGCTCCTCTTCGAGATCTCCCGGACGCTGGATCAAGGCGGCGAACTCAGTGACGCACTGACACCGGTGCTGCGCGCGATCGTGGAGCAGCTGCGCATGGCGCGCGCGAGCATCGTCCTCAAGAGTCCGCGCACGCAGGCGCCGGCCGCCGAGGTCAATTGGCGCGTGGCGGACCGCGAGCGTTCGTGGGGTGGAGGCTGGCCCGCCGACGACATCACCCGCGAGGTTTTCGACACGGGCAGCGTCGTGATTGTCCCCAGGGTGTCCCGCGACGCGCGCTTCTGTTCACCACCCGTTCGTAAGAAGAAGGGCGACGACTACGCGTTTGTCTGCGTTCCGCTCAAGTTCGGACAGGAGGTCATCGGCACGCTGAGCTCCGAGCGCGCCTTCGCCGAGGAGGCCCTGCTCGAGGTGGACGCCCAGCTCATGGGGATTGTCGCCTCCATGCTGTCCCAGGTCGCGTACATCCAGCGGCTCCGGGACGCGGAGCGTGAGCGGCACGAGGGGCAGCCCTCCCTGCCGACGGAGGCCAGCTGGACGCTGGTGGGTCGCAGCAAGAAGATGTCGGGCGTCTTCGACCTCGTGGCACAGGTAGCCCCGTCGGACACGACCGTTCTGTTGCGCGGCGAGAGCGGAACCGGCAAGGAGCTCGTGGCCAGCGCGCTGCACCAGGCGAGCCTTCGGAAGCGGCGCGCGTTCGTGAAGGTCAACTGCGCGGCGCTCCCGGACACCATCATCGAGAGCGAGCTCTTTGGGCATGAGCGCGGGGCGTTCACCGGCGCCGTGGCCCGCCGAAAGGGGCGCTTTGAGCTCGCCGCCGGGGGCACCATCTTCCTGGACGAGGTGGGCGACCTGTCCGCGACAACCCAGGTCAAACTGCTGCGGGTGTTGCAGGAGCGGGAGTTCGAGCGGGTGGGCGGCATGGAGACCTTGCCCGCCGACGTTCGCATCATCACGGCGACCAACCGGGATCTGGAGGCGCTCATCGCGACCGGCGAGTTCCGCGAGGACCTCTACTACCGTCTCAACGTGTTCCCCATCTACCTGCCACCGCTGCGCGAGCGCCGCACGGACATCCTCCTGCTCGCCGACCACTTCATCGAGAAGTACAACCGCGTCCACGGCAAGAGCGTGCGCCGCGCGTCGACGCCGGCGATCGACATGTTGATGAGCTACCACTGGCCCGGCAATGTCCGCGAGCTTGAGAACTGCATCGAGCGCGCCGTGCTGCTCTCCACGGACCATGTGCTCCACGGGCACCTGCTGCCGCCGACACTCCAGACCGCGGAGTCCAGCGGCACTACGCTGGAGGGCACGCTGAAGCTGCACGTGGAACACTTTGAGCGCAACCTCGTCAGCGACGCACTCAAATCAACACGGGGCAACATGGCCAAGGCCGCCCGTGAGCTGGGAATCTCCGAGCGCATCATGGGACTTCGGGTCAAGAAATACGGGCTGGATCCACGCCGGTTTCGTACAAGAATGTAGGATTGGTGCCCATGTCCTACAAGAATGTAGGATTTGCTGGAGACTGCGCTCGTTGGGTTGATCCCGTCACCGACGACGTGAAACGTGGTTTGCCCGCTGTGGCATGGCGATTGCGCTAGGGGACGGTGAACAACACGGTTCACCAAACGGAGTTTCCCTTGGCCAACGAAGCATTGCTCTTCACCATCAACAACACGTGGATGCTGGTTGCCACGTTCCTCGTGTTCCTCATGCACCTCGGGTTCGCCACGCTGGAGTCTGGCGTCACCCAGTCCAAAAACACGGTGAACATCCTGTTCAAGAACGTGAGTGTGGTCGCGATTGGCATCCTCACGTACGCCCTGGTTGGCTTCAATCTGATGTACCCGGGCGAGGAGTTCGCGGGTGCCCTCTTCGGCTTCGCCGGGTTTGGCATCGGGACCGACGCCGCCGGCGTCACCAGCGCCTACAACCCCGGTTACACCTATTGGACCGACTTCCTGTTCCAGGGGATGTTCGCGGCGACTGCGGCTACCATCGTGTCCGGCGCCGTCGCCGAGCGCATCAAGCTCAACTCGTTCCTGGTGTTCGCCGCGGTCTATGTGGCGGTCATCTACCCCATCGCGGGGATGTGGAAATGGGGCGGAGGCTGGCTCGACGCCGCCGGTTTCCACGACTTCGCCGGGTCCACCATCGTGCACTGTGTCGGCGGGTGGGCGGCGCTTGTGGGCGCGATGATGCTGGGGCCTCGCAATGGCCGGTTTGACGGCAAGAGGGCCATCAAGATCAGCGGCCACAATCTTCCGCTGGCCGTAATCGGCGTCTTCCTGCTTTGGTTTGGCTGGTATGGGTTCAACGGCGGGTCCGTGTTGAGCGCGGACCCCGGGCCCCTGTCCTTTGTGTTCGTGACGACCTCCCTGGCTGCAGCGGCCGGAGTGATGGGCGCGAAGTTCACGGCCTGGGCCATTCACCGGCAGGCGGACCTGCTGATGATCATCAACGGCGCCCTGGCGGGCCTTGTGGGAATCACCGCTGGCGCGGACGTGGTCAGCCCCATGGCGGCGGTGGTCATCGGTGCCATCGCCGGTGTGCTCGTGGTGCTCGCCACCCTCGGGCTGGAGAAGTTGCGCATCGACGACCCGGTGGGCGCCGTGCCCGTACACCTGGTCTGCGGCATCTGGGGTACGCTGGCCGTGGGAATCTTCGCCCCTGGGAAGGCCTTCCTCCCGCAGCTGATCGGGGTGGTTGCCATCGCAGCGTTCTGCGGCATCTCGAGCTTCGTGCTCTTCTTCCTGATCAAGAAGACGATGGGCCTGCGCGTCAGTGCCGAGCACGAGCTGACTGGCCTGGACCTCAACGAGCACGGAACGGGCGCGTACTCTGGGGTCGAGGTGATCCTTCCTGGGAGCCCGTCGCTGCTCACTGGCGGGCGCGGGCTGGAGGCCTCTCCCGTCGTGTACGCTCCGCCGGAAGTCTAGTAGGCCGGCCTAGTGTTCCTGCACAGAACGGTGCGGTGCTCCGCCCACCATTGATCACACTTCTGGGAGGTCATGGGCGCATGGGTGTGGTAGGCTCGCCGCGTGGCAATGAACTACTTCAATCTCAAGCACGGGCTCCCGTGCGAAACGGAGCTGGACGGTCGGTACAAACTCGTCGAGGTCATCGGCCAGGGCGGGGCAGCCTCGATCTACAAGGCTTTCCAGATGGACATCGAGTGCGAGGTGGCGGTCAAGATCGTCACCGCGGACTTTGGTAAAGAAGTGCTACGCCGGAACTTTGAGGAGCGGCTTCACACGGAGGCCGTGGCCTCCGCGAAGATCAAGCATCCCAACGTCGTCGGAATTCGGGCGTACGCGCCGAAGATGCACCTCAAGCACGGCGACCATGAGGAGATGATTCCCCGGCCCTACCTGGTCATGGACTACCTGGAAGGGCTCGACCTGTCGGCGGAGCTGTGGCGCAACGGCCCGATGGCTCCGGACCGGGCCCTGCGCCTCTTGCTGCCTTGCCTGGACGCGATGTCCATCGCCCACGACCACCAGATCATCCACAAGGATCTCAAACCGGAGAACCTGCTCATCCGCTGGCCGCACCACGCGTACCGCGAGACGATGGTGGTCATGGATTTTGGTGTCGCGCGGCACGGGGACGCGGCCACGATCCAGGGCCAGGTTCCCTTCACGCCCAATTACTGCGCGCCAGAGTACATCAGGGACCAGATCGTCACGCCTGCTCTGGACGTGTACCAATTGGGCCTGATTCTGGTCGAGATGCTCACGGGCCACCCGGTGGTCAACGACGACCACCCGGTTCAGTGCCTGCGGCGGCATGTGAAGGGCGAGCTGAACCTGCCGCAGTGGCTGTTGGATGGGCCGCTGGGCGACATCGTCACTGCCGCGGTCGATCGCGATCACACCGCCCGCGTGCCGACCGCTGGCGCGCTGCTGCGGCTGTTGCGCCGCGTCAAGCCCGAGCGCGTCCTCATCCCACCGGAAATCCTGCATTCGCACAGGCGGCGCTAGGAGCCTGTATCACATTGCCTCCCGTCGCCAAGCCGGCCAAACAACACCGCC